>JANQQY010000207.1 GCA_028284845.1 Spirochaetales bacterium | reverse complement strand
CGACACGGATCGCAGGTGCCCGGGCCGACTGGTCGATGAGCGACTACGTTGAAGAGGCCTCCTCTCAGATCCGTGAGAGCGTTGGTAGCTCCCCTGTCTTGCTTCTGATTTCGGGGGGTGTCGACTCGACGGTCGTCGGCGCACTCCTGCTACGCGCCCTCCCGGCTGATCAAGTGCACCTGATGTACGTCGATACCGGATTGATGCGAAAGGGCGAGAGCGATGAAGTTGCGACGAGCTTGCGTAGGCTCGGTGCGACTCACCTGCATCTTGTGGATGCATCAGAGAGATTCCTTGGCGCTCTTAGCGGAGTCGACGAACCGGAGAAGAAGCGCGAGATCATTGGCGACATGTTTATTCAGGTCCAGGAGACCGAGATCAAGGATCGAGTTCCGGACGACTACTTCTTGGCTCAGGGGACGCTCTACACCGATATGATCGAGTCCGGAGCAGGCGTGGGGAAGCATGCCCATGTGATCAAAAGCCACCACAACGTTCGCAGCCCGCTCGTCGTCGCAAAACGTGAGGCCGGCCGAATCGTCGAGCCACTCGGCCGACTCTACAAGGATGAAGTTCGCGAGTTAGGCCGCATTCTGGGAGTGACGACCGATGTGATTGGTCGTCATCCATTTCCAGGGCCGGGCCTTGCGGTACGGATTCTTGGCGATGTCACGCCCGAAAAGTGCGACATCCTCCGGGAGGCCGATGCGATCTACGTGGAGGAGCTTCGATCGAGAGGCCTCTACGACAAGATCTGGCAGGCGTTCGCCGTGCTCCTCTCTACGCGATCGGTCGGCGTGACAGGCGACGCACGGAACTACGGATATGTGCTGGCACTTCGTGCGGTCACAAGTGCGGACGGCATGACGGCCGATGTCTACCCGTTCGAAATTCAGGATCTCCTCGAGATAAGCGCTCGGATAACCAACGAGGTGCGTGATGTAGGCCGAGTCGTCTACGACACCTCGAGCAAGCCGCCTGCGACGATCGAATGGGAGTAGTCGTAGAGGTTGCGGTTGACTCGCTCGCCGGCGTGGCCGCCGCGGAGCGAGGCGGCGCCTCCCGAATCGAACTCTGTGCGGCGCTCTCGGAAGGAGGGCTGACGCCAAGTCTTGGGACGATTCGTGCGGCTCGACGCATGACCGCGCTACCCATTGTCGTGATGATTCGCCCACGTGGTGGCGACTTCGTGTACAGCGCTGAGGAGCTTCGTCTCATGGAGGACGACATAGTCGCCGCGAAGGATGAAGGCGTCTTTGGCGTGGTCTTTGGGATTCTGGATAGAGATGCTCAGGTCGATGTGGGGCGAGTCGGAGAGCTTGCCAGGCTCGCCCGTCCATTGAGTGTGACCTTTCATCGGGCGATCGATCTCACGCCCGACCCCGTCGACTCGGTTGAACGGCTGCGAGACACAGGCATTGAACGAATCCTTACATCCGGCGGTGCCCACTTGGCGGCTGACGGGCTGGGTGTCGTGAAGCGCATGGTCGAACGGGCAGCTCCGAGTTTGAGGGTAATGCCGGGATCAGGCGTGCGGCCCAGCAACGCGAGGCAGATCATGGAGGCGACAGGCGCGATTGAGATCCACCTCAGTGCTCGATCGCGCAAAGCGACCACTCAATCCGCAACGCCGGACTCGCATGCCGCGCTCTTTGGCGAACAGCCCCAGGTGACCGACACGCGGGTGATTCGGTCGGTCGTCGAAGCGCTCGCCTCGCCGGATCACACCCGGCGTTGATAGCAATCAGGGGCGAGAGGCTTCTCGACTCAGGTCGGGAATGCGGTAGTGAACCACACCCTCGTCGGAAATCTCCATCTCTGCGTAGCCGCGCGCGGTCAATGAGTCGAGCGTCGTTTGGGCTTCTTCCAGCGACATCCCGCCTCTGAAGGCGACATCGATCACCGTTGCGTCACCGCCTGCGCCGGAGGCGACCGATAGCACCTTCCTCTCCAACGACCGAGGACGCTCCTTCGCCTGCTGCGCACGTGAACGCGCGTTGGTGACGAGTTCCGAGAGTCTCTTCACGGTGGGGAGAGTGCCAAAGAGAATGAGTACGAGCGTCCAGAACCATCCACCAGCAAACGCAACCAAGAGCCCCGCACCAACGGTCACAACGAGCGATCTGCCAAGCTTTGTAAGTGCTCGCTCACGCCGTTTCGCTTCGTTACGTGCGGTTCCAATGCCTTGATCACTCGCAGCGCGCACATCCGACGTGAATCTCTCGATGAGCTGGTCCTGCTTTGCTTCCGGCATAGCGTCCCACTTGGAGATCAACCGATCAATGAACCGCCCGATCCCGGCGACGATCGCGTCCTCCGGACCACCGACGACCTCGCCCTCACGACCGGTTTGTGTACGCGCAGGTTCACTTGCCTTAATCGTTTCTGTTATCACATCCCTATTGACGGGTGAGCCTCGGCCTTGGTGTACCGACTCTGCCGGGATACGAACTCGCGCGGGAATACCAGACTCTCTTTGTGCCGATGTATCGCTATGACTCCGATGGCGTCGCGTATTCGAAGCCAAAACTCTGACGCTTTCTACTTGAGCGGGGAACAGCGGGATCGCGACCCGATTTGGAAAACAGCACAAGTCGACATTGGCCGTTCCGGGCTGCTTCTTCAAACGGATTCTGGAGGTGGCGGGAGTCGAACCCGCGTCCTGAGAACCTGGATACCGGACACTACAGGCGTAGTCCCAACTTGGGTTTTGGGCCGCACGAGGCATGGAACCTCCTGAACGACCCTAGTCCGGTCTGTGTGTCGCCCGCCGCCGACCGGACAAACGGCGGGCCAAGTCCTGGTTTAGTGTCAAGCTTTCCGGTTCTCAGAACGGCGCCCCGGGAGCCCGTCGCCATCTAAGTGGCGATTGTGCTCAGACTACTTATGCAGCAGCGAGAGCGAAGTTGTCATTATCGGCAACTATAGATGCCAGTTTTGTGAGGTAGCGCTCAACCTGCATCCATGCATCACATACAGCTCACAGTCGAATCCGGTACACCCCCTGATTCGTCATCTACGCTCAAGGCGATGACGAGCCACTACAATACGTCGGCAACTCTGAGCGGTCAATCCAAGGAGCCTCGCTCTTCTGCTCTAGAGCGGGACGGAGAGGCGCCCGTTTGTCGCGACTGAGCTGTCGCTCAGCACGCGATTCCCCTGAAGATCGGAGTAGGCGCCACCGGCCTCTTCGACGATCACCGGCAGCGGGCCGATATCCCACGGGCTCATGATTGGATCAATCATCGCCTCGGCTCGGCCTGTCGCTACAAGGAGGTATCCCGCGGCATCGCCCCAGGTTCGGGTCTGGTTGGCGCCGGTACAGAACTGGAGGAGATCAGGCGCCCGGCGAGCAAGATCAGCAAAGTCGGTCGTTAGGATTCGGGCTTGGTCAATAGAGCCGATCTGCGAGACACGACACGGGGTTGTCACCAGGTGCTCGTCGGCCATGTCGAGGCCGTGATCGGTCGACGCAGACTGCCTCTCGATCCGGCGCCAGAACGCTCCCTCATCACGCGCGGCGAAGACGGTCTCGTGCATCTCCGGTAGGTGGATGACGCCAACAAGCACATCGTCTGACGGGACGTGAATCGACTCCGCATCGACCGGACCCTTGATGCAGGCAATCAGGACGGAGTAGAGGGGAACGCGTCCAACAAAGCTTCGCGTGCCGTCGATGGGATCCACAATCCAGGTGTACTCACCATCACCTCGTTCGTGCCCGAACTCTTCACCGAGTATCCCGTGTCCAGGGTAGATCGCCTCGATCCGTCGACGAATGAGTTTCTCGGCCTCCCGGTCAGCACGAGTAACGGGAGAGTTGTCGCTCTTGGTCTCAACGTCGAGCCGTGATCGATAGTAGCGGCTGGTGAGCCGCCCGGCGTCAATGGCGAGATCAGCCGCGAACTCCATCGCCTTCTTGAGATCGAGGTTTGTCATCAGTATCGCTCTCGCATCTCGCGATCGGCTTCGCGCTTCTGATCACGCGCCTTGATGCTCTGTCGCTTGTCGTACTCTCTCTTGCCCTTCGCAAGGCCGAGCTCGACTTTGACAATGCCCTTCTTCAGATAGATCTGGAGCGGGACGAGGGTGAAGCCGCGTTCATCGACCTTTCGCCTGAGTCTTCGAATCTCATCTTTGTGGACGAGAAGTCGCCGATCACGATCCGGTTCGTGGTTAAAGATGCTTGCCTGATCGTAGGCTGAGATGCGTAACCCTACGAGCCAGAGCTCGTTGTTCCGGATGCGGCCGTAGGAGTCACCAAAGGCGAGCCGACCTGCCCGAATCGACTTGACCTCGCTGCCGGCGAGAGCGATCCCACACTCAAACTTCTCGTCAATCGCGTAGTCGTAGAAGGCGCGGCGATTTTTGGCAACTGTCTTTGCGCCCTCGGGCATAGGGTAAGCTACTCGGTCGACTCCTCAATGACCAGACGGAATCCGACAAAGGGAGAGCTCCATGAGGGATCGAGCGAGCCGCGATCGGCCGGATCAAAGCCGCGTCTCTCGGTGCCGTACCCGCCGCCGCGCACGACCTTGTGCGCGCCAAACTGCGGGGC
>JANQQY010000187.1 GCA_028284845.1 Spirochaetales bacterium | reverse complement strand
GGGAAGTCGGACTTGGGCTTGCATTCCTTCGGCAGACCGCCGACGCAGTGGGCGGTCGGCTTGAGATTGAGTCGACGGTAGGTCGCGGCACAAGAGTGTTCATCGAGCTGCCGGCCGACCACGTTGATGTGCCGCCGGCGGGCGACATGGTGGAGACGATTGGTCTCCTCGTTTGTATGGGGCCCAACGGAGACGATGGTCTTGAGATGGCGATCGTGCGTCGAGCTGATGAGCGGTCATACGCGGTGAGCCGTTCAGAGCTTGAGTTGGTCCTTGAAGATGTGACAACCGTGTTGGGCAGGACGCTCTTACGAGGTTTCCTGCAGAGTCAGGAGGATGACCTATGGCAAAGATGACCCTGGACGAGCTTCGGAAGCTCCGAGACGCAAAACGGCAGGAACTCGAGATGCGCGACGACTCGAACAAGAACGTTCAGGTGATCGTCGGCATGGGGACGAGCGGCATTGCCGCTGGAGCGAAGGAGACTCTCGCTACGTTCTTGCGTGAGCTCGAGAGCCAGAAGCTCTCCAACGTGAGCCTGCGCCAGACCGGGAGCCTCGGACTCGACCACGCGGAGCCGACTGTCGAGGTCCGTATGCCGGATATGCCGACGGTCATCTACGGGAAGGTCAGCGCCAAGGTCGCTGAGCAGATCGTTCGTGACCACATCATTGGAAAGACGCTTATCAATGAGCACGTGTACGACCGCCCCGCGGCCGACATCGTGGAAGGAAGTGACGACTAGTATGGCATTCCAGCACTACTGCCTGGTCTGTGGCGGGACCGGATGCGAAAGCAACAAAGCCGATGAGATCTATCGAAACCTCATCCGTGAGACCGAAGAGCAGGGCGTTCGCGACGACGTTCAAGTCGTGAAGACCGGTTGCTTTGGGTTCTGCGCTCAGGGACCAATTGTGAAGATGCTCCCGGAGGAGAGCTTTTACGTCAACGTCAAGCCTGACGACGCGAACGAGCTGGTCTCCGAGCATATCGTCAAGGGACGAACGGTAGAGCGGCTCATCTACAAGGAAGAAGAGAGCAAAGAGCACGCGCGCGTGGACGACATCAGCTTCTACCAGAAGCAGTTTCGAATCGTCCTTCGAAACTGTGGCTTCATCGATCCGGAAGAGATCACCGAGTACATTGCGCGCGACGGCTACACCGCGCTTGAGAAGGTGCTCTTTGAGATGAGCCCGGAAGAGGTCATCGCCGAGTTGAAAGGATCCGGCCTTCGCGGGCGTGGCGGCGCGGGATTCCCCACCTGGCTCAAGTGGAATCTCACCCGCGAGGTCGAGAGTGAACAGAAGTACGTGGTCTGCAACGCCGACGAAGGAGACCCGGGTGCCTACATGGACCGGAGTGTTCTCGAGGGCGACCCGCACTCAGTGCTTGAGGCGATGGCGATCTGCGGACGAACCATCGGCGCGAACAAGGGCTTTATCTATATTCGCGCAGAGTATCCACTCGCAATCGGTCGGCTTGAGCGTGCGATCGAACAGGCTCACGAGTATGGGCTGCTCGGCGAAAGCATTCTTGGAAGCGACTTCAGTTTTGACATCGAGATTCGATTGGGCGCCGGCGCCTTTGTCTGTGGTGAAGAGACCGCATTGCTCGCGAGTATCGAAGGCGAGCGTGGTATGCCCAGACCGCGGCCACCGTTCCCAAGCGTAAAGGGTCTCTGGGGCAAACCGACGGTCATCAACAACGTTGAAACCTGGGCGAACATCCCCGTCATTCTGGTGCGTGGTTCAGAGTGGTTCAGCAAGATTGGTACACCGGAGAGTCGCGGGACGAAGGTCTTTGCACTCACGGGCAAGATCAATAACTCCGGCCTGGTAGAAGTGCCGATGGGAACGCCGCTTCGCGACATCATCTACAACATCGGTGGCGGCATCCCTGACGGAAAGTCGTTCAAGGCGGTTCAGACTGGCGGGCCCTCCGGTGGAGTGATCACAGCCGATCACCTCGACACCCCTATCGATTACGAGCACCTGCAAGAACTCGGCTCCATCATGGGCTCCGGCGGAATGATCGTCATGGACGAGACCGACTGCATCGTCGACGTCGTCAAGTTCTATCTCGAATTCACGGTGGAGGAGAGCTGCGGGAAGTGCGCTCCCTGCCGCGTTGGCGGGCGGAAGCTTCACAACATCCTGACTCGCATCTGCCAGGGCAAAGGGGAGCCCGAGGACCTTGATCGGATGGTCGAGATTGGTGACGCGATGAAGAAGGCGAGCCTCTGTGGTCTTGGCCAAACCGCACCAAACCCAATCATGAGTTCGCTTCGATTCTTCAAGGCCGAGTACGAGGCTCACATTCACGATCGGATCTGCCCGGCCGGCAAGTGCAAGGATCTTATTCATTTCGAGATCATCAAGGACAAGTGTATTGGGTGCACACTGTGCGCTCGCAAATGTCCTGTGAGCTGCATCAGCGGCGAGCGTCGTAGTCCGCATGAGATCGACCAATCGCAATGCATCAAGTGCGGCGAATGTTTCTCCGCGTGCAAGTTCGATGCGGTAGTGAAGGCGTAGGAGCGAACATGGGTGACACAATCAATCTTCAGATCAACGGAACTGAGATCTCTGTTCCCGCCGGCACCAATGTCCTGGACGCCGCCACCTCAGCGAACATTCGGATTCCAAAGCTCTGCTACCACCCCGACCTCCCTGCGTGGGCGGCGTGCGGAATCTGTGTCGTGAAGGTCGAAGGCTCTCGAAAACTCGTGCGGGCATGCGCACTCGAAGCTTCCGAGGGGATGAAGGTCATTACCCACGATCCTGAGCTTCAGCAAGTCCGCCGAACCGTGATCGAGCTTATCCTTTCGACGCATCCCAACGAGTGCCTTACCTGTCCGCGAAACACCAACTGCGAGTTGCAGGACCTTGCCGCGGATTTTGGCATTCGGGAACAGCCGTACGAGCAAATCATCAATCGCGTTCCGGAGGATACGTCGACTCCGTCCATCGTTCTCCATCCGGAGAAGTGTGTCGCCTGCGGCCGATGCGTGAAGGTCTGCCAGGGTCTCCAGGACGTCTGGGCGCTCGAGTTCATCGGACGCGGAGATCAGACTCGAATGGCACCGGCGGGAGATATCGAGCTGAACGAGAGCCCCTGCATCAAGTGCGGTCAGTGCTCGGCGCATTGCCCCGTGGGTGCCATCTTCGAAAAGGACGACACGCGCCAGGTCTACAAGGCGATCGCGGATGAAAAGAAACACACCGTGGTTCAGATCGCTCCCGCAGTGCGTGTTGCGTTGGGTGAGGCCTTTGGGATGGAGCCGGGCACGATCGTGACCGGAAAGGTCTACGCCGCACTTCGCAAACTCGGCTTCGACACCGTCTTTGATACCAACTTCGCCGCCGACCTTACCATCATGGAAGAGGGAAGCGAGTTCGTGGAACGCTTCGTGCACAAGAAGGGTCCGCTTCCATTGATTACGACCTGCTGTCCCAGCTGGGTCGACTACATGGAGAAGTACTATCCAGACCTCATTCCGCACTTCTCTACTGCCAAGAGTCCTCAGATGATGATGGCCTCAATGGTGAAGAGCTATTTTGCGGAGTCGATCGGGAAGAAGCCCGAAGAGATGTACATGGCATCCGTGATGCCCTGCACGAGTAAAAAGTACGAGATCGTGCGGGATGAGAACATGTATTCGTCCGGTACGCAGGACATTGATACCGTTATCACGACTCGTGAATTCTCCCGCATGATCAAGCAGGCCGGAATCGACTTTGAGAGTCTTCCTGACGAAACCGCGGATGAGGGCCTGGGAATCTACACCGGGGCCGGCACCATCTTTGGCGCGACCGGCGGTGTGATGGAGGCCGCGCTGCGGACCGCCTACCACCTCGTCACCGGTGAAGATCTCGAGGCGGTTGAGTTCGAGGCTGTCCGCGGTCTTGAGGGAATCAAGCGAGCAACGATCGACGTGAAGGGAACGAAGGTCAACGTAGCGGTCGCCCACAACATGAAA
>JANQQY010000150.1 GCA_028284845.1 Spirochaetales bacterium | reverse complement strand
GAATTCGCGAATGTCCCGATCGTCAATTCGAATGGAACCGTCCTGGATATCCCACAATCTGGTCAGCAGATTTGCTATTGTTGTCTTTCCTGCGCCGGTGTAGCCGACGACGGCCACCGTCTGTCCCGCCTCTACGGTGAAACTCAGGTCTTTGATGACCGGTTCTCCAGGCTTGTATGCGAACCAAACGCTCTTGAAGGCAAGGTTGCCTTCCACAGAGTCTGTGCTGGTTCCTCTGTCCTCTATGCGATCGGTCTGGTCGAGCATCTCGAAAACGCGTTCACTCCCGGCCATCGCACTCTGGACGACGGTGAACTGCTCGGAAATCTGCATGACCGGCTGGTAGAACCTGCGGATCAGGTTAACAAAGGCGATCAGGATGCCAAGCGAGACCAGGCCACGCACAAGGAAGGCTGCACCGAAGTAGATGATGACTGCGATGGAGATGGAACTCAGAAGGTCTACGATGGGCCGAAAGGTGGCGAAAACATACATCTCTGCGAGATTCGCCTTCATGAGCTCGTCGTTTTGTTCCGCGAACTGTGAGCGAGCGCGTCTCTCACGCACAAAGAGCTGGACGACCGACATACCGGAGAGGTGCTCGCTCAAGAAAGCATTGACGCGTGAGACCCAGATTCGGACCCGTCGGTAGGCTTCGCGTGCCCGCTTCCGGAAGATCACCGTGAGAATGATAACCGGCGGAATCGTTGCGAGCGTCACCAGCCCAAGGCGCCAGTTCAGAATCGTCAGCGTCACGAGCGAGCCGATCATCTTTGCGATATTGCTGATCAGATTGATAAGAACGTCGGTGAAGAGCTGATTTACCGTCTCTACGTCGTTGGTGACTCGCGTCACGAGGCGCCCAACCGGATGCTGGGAGAGATGGCCCAGTCGCTGCCTGACGGTGTGATCGAAGAGCTCCGACCGGAGGTCGCGCATCACTCCCTGCCCGGTGAGCGCCATCAGGTAGAGTTGGCCGAAGGTAAAAAAGAGGACAGAAACCAAGAGCGCAAGAAACACACGTGCCGTTTGCCTCAGTTCCTCGAGGTCTTCGCCGCGCACGAGGGCGCGCACCTCCGGATCAAGGAGATCAAGATCGGTGGATCGGATACTTGCCATGGGAGATGAGTCATCATCACTCACCTCAAAGATGAGGTCCTCAAGATCGGGACCGAGTTCAAGCAGCAGATCATCGGTGATGTGGAAGACATAGTAGCCGGTCTCGTCAAGAACGCCGGCTTCAATCAGCCGTGCGCGAGCGATCCCGTTGACCGCGGTGAGTTCGTCGTCCTGGACGTAGAAGGCGTCGCCAAAGTCGAAGGCGGCTTCCAGGTCGAGCCTACGAAGTTCGTCGAGCTGCAGCTCTTCATCCGCTATCCGGGTGAAGCGTGCGACCAGGTGTCGGTCCACGGCGCGCTGGATAACGACAGGCAGGAGAAGATCCGAGCTTGGTGCCAGCGTGAGCGACACAAGGGCGCCAACCACATAGATCCAGTACGGCTTGGCGTAGCCAAGAAGCCGCCTCATGATCGTGTGGTTGTATCCGGAGATTACCTTTTCCTCATCCACGGTGAGTCGCCTCCGAGAGTTGCTGGAGTTGAGCGATTTCGCGGTAGAAGCCGTCCTGGCTGAGGAGATCTTCGGGTGTGCCGAACTGGATCACTCTTCCCCCGTCGAATACGGCAACCCTGTCTGCTGTTGCGAGCGTGCTGACGCGGTGGCTGACGAGGATGCTCGTTCGCCCCTCGCGTTCGCCAACCAGTTGCGAAAGGATCATCTCTTCGGTCTCTGTATCCACCGCCGAGAGCGCGTCGTCAAAGACCAGGATCTGTGGGTCTTTTGCCAGCGCTCGGCTGATCGCAACGCGCTGTTTCTGGCCACCGCTCAACGTGACGCCGCGCTCCCCAATCTGGGTATCCCAGCCGTTGGGGAAGATCGAGACGTCACGGGAGATGGTCGAAACCTCAGCCGCGTGAGAGACCACCGACTCCGTCGCCTCATCAAGCGCGAAGGCGATATTGTCACGAAGCGTGGTTGAGAAGAGGAAGGTATCTTGAGGAACCGCGCCGAAGACCGATCGAAGAGTCGCGGTATCGTAGTCCAACACGTCGACGCCGCCAATAAACACGGTGCCTCGCGGCGGGTTGGCGAGCCGCGGCAAGAGGTTGAGGAGCGTCGACTTCCCAGATCCGGTTTTTCCGAGTATTCCCAATACGGAACCTTCCGGCACCTCGAGAGTGACGTTGGAGAGGGCCGGTGTATCGCTCTCAGGGAACGAGAATGAGAGATTTCGAATCGATATCGATGTCGATGTGAGCTTGCGAACAGGGTTCTCGGGCGATGCAATCTCAACCGGTTCATCGAGTATCTCGTTCACGCGGGCGAGCGAAGCCGCGCCCCGCTGGAGCAGGTTGATCGTGAAGCCCGCGCCCAGCATCGGCCAGATCAGCATTTCCAGATAGCTCAGGGTCGCGACGAAGTCACCCGCGGTGAGTTCGCCCAGGATGACCCCACGGCCACCGAGCGTGAGAAGGATGAGCGTCATGATACCGGAGAGGAAGGTAACGACTGGGAAGAAGAGTCCCCACACACGAACGAGTCGCATGTTTCGCAGCTGGTAGGTGGAGTTCGCCTCCCTGAATCGCCTGAGGAAGAACTCCTCCTTCACGAAGCTCTTCACAACGCGGACGCCGGAGAAGACCTCTTGTGTCTGCTGGCTCAGGTCGGAGAAGCCCTCCTGAACCCGGGTGAACATCCCGCGAATGAATCTGCCAAGCAGCAGTGTCAAGATCGTGATAAGTGGCAAGGGCACGATCGCAAAGGCAGCTATCCGCGGCAGACTCGTAAAGAGAACGACGAGGATGCCAAAGGTGAGGAAGAGCCCATCAAAGAGAGCGACCAACGCCATTCCGGCCGCCATGCGGATTGCGTTCATGTCGTTGGTGGACCGGGCCATCAGATCTCCTATCTGGCTCCGGCCGAAAAAACTGGGCTGAAGGTCCACAAACTTGTCGAAGAGTTTTCCACGAACCTCACGCTCGATTCGTCGGGAGGCGCCGTGGATGAAGTAGCGCCATCCAAAACGGCCGGCGGCCAGGACGAGCGTGACGAGGAGCATCCCCCCCATCAACCGGGCGATCTCTGACATTTCGAATCCGCCGTCCGTGATCGCATCGATTGCGGATCGGAGGTATTCGGGAATGCGGAGTTGTGCGAGGTTCGTTGCCGCAAGACAGACCATTCCCCAGAAGTAGGCCCAGGCGTGTCGTCTCATGTAGGGCAGCAGGCGGAGGAGTGATCTCATGCTTGCTCCTCGGCTCTCCGCCATGCCGCGAGCTTGAGTGCTATCGCCGCCTGCGCTTCCGAGAGGGCACCTCGAATACCGCTCTTGGTACCGTCGTGGGGGAAGACACCTGCGAACTCGGCGCGATAGGTAACGTCCTGGAGACCGCTGGTGACATCGGAGA
>JANQQY010000148.1 GCA_028284845.1 Spirochaetales bacterium | reverse complement strand
GATCATCCTCGTGGAAGTAGATGTTCAGCGCGCCGTAGAGCAGCTTGTCGCCCTTGATTCGGCGAAGCTCCGCGGCGAATTCGGCATGCGCCTCTGCATCGAGGTCGTGTGCGCGTTGCCTCAATGAGAAGCCCGCGAGGCCGATGTACGCCGCGTCGGCACCAAATCGGTAGACCGTGGAGAGTTTTTCTAAGTCGCCGGCCGGCGCGAGGAGCTCCATCATCAGCGACTCTCCCTCACTCGAGGAAGAGCGGGACCTCGATCTCGCCGGGACGAAGGCCTCCGTGTACGCCCACATGATCGATCGGCTCGCGTCGCGGCGGCACATACTCAAGAAGCGACGGCTGGGTTGCGATGCCGACGAAGTCACCAAGGTGGCTCTTCATTCGTTCGGAAAGGGCGATCGGTCCGTAGAGGTTGCGTGAGGCGAGCTCATCTGGCCGGAAGAGGGTATAGAACTCGGACGACGGGTGCTCGGCGAACGCCTTGAGGAATGCCTCCTCGTCTCGAACGTGGAATACGGGTGTCGTTCCTTCGCCGGTCTGCCCTGCATAAAGCGTCTTGGCGAGTGGGTCGGACTCCCGGAAGACGAAGTGCCGCTCCTTCGGCACGTCAACAAGGCCGTGGTCCGCCGTCACAATCATTCGCACGGTTTGCGGGAGGGTCTCACAGATCCGGACGAGGAGCCTATCGACACGCTCGATCTCCTTTGCCACCTCCGGGCTCGTCACACCGGTGATGTGGCTCTGATGATCGACGGTGGGGATGTACAGATAGGTGTAGGTCGGTCCGTTTGCCTTTCGAACGATCCGCTTGATAGCCCGCCGAGCTTGAGCGAATGAGCTGTAGGGGACGATGGGAGTTCCGCCCCGTGACCAGCGGGCGTAGTGACCGCCGGTGATTGCCCGTGGCATGACGGAGGCGACGTTCCGAAACACCGTACCCAGAATCGGCTTCTCCTGGATGAGGTCCGAAACGTCGAACCCGAGTTCAGCCCCGGCGATGTCGGTGTCGCGCTCACGAAAGAGGAGCGGCGCAAAGACTCGCTGGTACTCCGGGAAGTAGGTAAACCACCCGGTCATTCCGTGCTGGGCCGGCCAGGTGCAGGTCGCCATGCTGGTCAGCGCGACTGCGGTCGTGCTCGGGAAGACGCTGTGGAGTTGTGCATGGAGACGAGTCTCAAAGAAGCCGTTCTTTGGGAATTGATCTTTGAAGGTCATTCCGAGGCCGTCGACGAGCACAAAGAGGTAGTGGTCGTGATGGCCGATCTCTTCTATCAACCGCTCCGTGTTGTCGCTGTGCGGGATGCTCGGCCCGCCGGCGAGATTGGCCGCCGCCACAAAAAGATCGATCGAATTGGACGCGCCCTCGAGAGGGTGAACCAGCGTGCCTTTGGCAAACTCCTCGTCAAGATTCATCGGGATGTCTCCGCAATGCTTCTTCCATGATCGTTGAGGAACTCAAGCATATACTGCTGCAACCCGTCAAACCATTCGCGTTCGTATGCGGTGACCAGCGCTCCCAGGTATCTGAAATGCCACGGCTCGAACGCATATCCTGTGAGCCATTCATAGCCGTTCGGGTAGGAGAGCGAGAAGCCGAATCGATGGGCGTTTGCCGCGAGCCAGATCCCCACCGGTTCTTCCGCGAGATCTGCGCTTAGCCGGCCGATGTCTACGGTTGTGCCTAGCTGGTGC
>JANQQY010000144.1 GCA_028284845.1 Spirochaetales bacterium | reverse complement strand
GCTCCGCCAAACGGTGTCTGCGAGCTGTTTTGTCGTGGTGATGCGTGAATCGGCCCGATCAGAGACAATGCGGGCGGCGATTCTGCGACTGTAGCGCTCTTCGCCAAACTCGTAGATCAGATTCGCAAGCTCGACCTCCGACATATCGTTCACGATATCGGCAGCGGTGGTCTCGCCGTCGGCATCCAGCCGCATGTCGAGGCTCTCGTCAGCCCGGAAGGAGAACCCGCGCTCGGCGAGAGAGAGATGGTACATCGAGATGCCCAGATCGATGAGAATGAGGTCGAACGATTCATCGGACCCCTCGAAGAAGAGGTCGAACCAGCCAGGCTGGTAGTGAACGCGGTCTCCAAAACCGGCGAGTCTCTCCCGAGCTCGGGCCATCATGACCCCGTCCACATCGACCCCGATCACCCGCAGCCCCGGATGAGCCTGCAGGAAGCAAGCCGAATGCCCGCCCTCACCGAGGGTAGCGTCCACGAGAACCGGATGAGATGTTCGCGGTTCCAGCAATGCCAGAACCTCATCTACCAGCACCGGACGGTGCACAGGTTCCATGGGACCCCCATTAGAAGGATACGAGCCCTCCCAGTTCTTCGGCCGCTTCCTGCAGCTCCGCCTCACTCTCCGATTCGTACGACTGGTACGCATCCGCGTCCCAGATCTCCATGTAGCGCTCCATGACAAGGAGACGCGTCTCTTTCGTCAGATCCGCAGACTCCTGGAGTGACTTCGGCACGTTGAGACGCCCCGACTTGTCAAGTTCGATCTCCTGGGCCGGCGCGATGATCCGGCGCTGGAGCAGTCGGCCACGCTTCGAGAGCGGCGACGAGGCGCCCATGAGCTTTGCGGAGAACGCGCGCCACTCGTCGGGCGAGAACACCCAGAGACAGCGGTCGATTCCTCGGGTGACGACGAGGGTGTTGCCGCGTGCCTCGGCGCGTATTCGCGCGGGAATGAGAAGGCGTCCCTTTTCGTCGAGAGCGATGTGAAATTCGCCCGTGTTCATACCCGATTCTCCACAAGTGGTTCAGTTTCTCCCACTTTCAACCACTTTCTCCCACATTCTAGCCTCACAGGGCTAGATGTCAACGCAAGTAGACAGAATAGTCCGGTGCAATTTATCGGAACCGAGATTAGTGCTACATGTCTGTGTAGTAGGCGGCCCTACGAGTCGGTCTTTGGGCCCTTGACCTGGGGAAGCCGTGCCGAAAATGGATCTTTGTCGCCGTTCCAGCCAAAGATGCGGTAATCAAGGTTGGGAAAGAGCTTGTGCTGCCGCTCCACCCGCGTGAGCCACTCAGTGCCGATGTTCCCACGACTGAGCGCGTCGTAGACGTGGGCCACGTTTGCCACGTGGTCCTTCACACGGCGCACCGCGTACGGAACGGCGGTACCGGCTCTCATGATAAAGGGCCAGTCGGAGGCCTGGCTGAGGAGCGCCTCGCGAGCCGCCTGGGCAAGAGCCCGCTGTCGCAACCCACTCTCATCCGGGTAGCGCTCGACCAGCTCGTACATTCGCTCGGCCGCCTTGTGAACATGCCGGTAGACCCAATCGTTGCTCCCGTCGAGCCAGACTTCGGAGTACCCCTTGGTGCCCCAGCTCGAGAAGGAGGGCGTAGCCGTCTGATGAGTGGGGTATGCCTTCAGGTATTCGGACGGCGAGACCAGTGAGACCGAATCGTTCTGCGCGATGCCTCGAACCACCGCCTCGAGCCACTTCGGCCCCTCGTACCACCAGTGCCCAAAGAGTTCGGCATCGAACGGGGCGGTCAAAGTCGGCGGAGTCTCCATCAGCGACGAGAGTCTCTTGATCCGTTTCGAGAGCAGGTAGAGAAAGTTGTCCGCGTGCTCTTGCACGCGTTGTGCAGCAAGCGCCGGATCGTAGGGAAGCTTCTGATTGGTCTTCCCGGTGACCCGATAGTACTTGAAGCCGGTGTTCATCCGGAGTGACCCGCTGGGCAGGTATGGACCTAGGTAGTCGAGCGGGAGATCGTGACCAATGTCGCGATAGAAGTCTCGATAGGCGGGATCACTCGGATAGCCCTCATCCTCAGACCAGACGGCATTGCTCGATGCGTGGTCGCGGCCAAAGACGGCGAGTCCGTTCTTGCAGAGCGTGGGCTTGTAGACGCCCGACTCCGGCGTGTTGTCGGCGAAGATCAGGCCGTGCGTAGCGACGATGGTGTAGCGGATACCGTGGTCGCTCAAGACCTCTTCCATCCCAGGGCTGTAGCCGCATTCGGGCAACCAGAACCCCGCCGGAGCCTTCCCAAAGACCCGCGTGTGCTCTTCAATCCCAACGCGTATCTGGGCCCGAAGAGCGGCCGGGTGTTGCACGTAGAGCGGCAGATAGGCGTGGGTCGCCGCCGTTGCCATAATCTCAAGTCGACCGCGCTTGTAGTGAAAATCGAAACCTCGCGTGATGTCTCGTTCGTAGTCATCGAGAAACTCGCGCAGATTCGTCTCGTGGAGATCGCGATAGCTTCGTGCCATCGTCTGCATCGAACCCTGACCACTGGTTCGATCAACCTCTCGCTCCCCGAGCTCCAGCATACGCTCCGTGTAGCCGACAAATCGTTCTTGGAGCAGCTCGTCCTGGAGCATCGCAACAAGCGTGGGCGAGAGCGAGAGCGCAATCCGAAAGGGTACTCCATCGGTCTCGAGCCGGTTGAGAACCCGCAAGAGTGGCAGATAGGTCTCGGCCATCGCCTCGTAGAGCCAGTTCTCCTCGAGAAAATCTCCGTCCTCGGGGTGGCGGATGTAGGGAAGATGAGCATGGAGGCCGAGGATAAGGTGTCCGTGACTCATCTCTTCCCCTCGCTCTCAGCCGTCAACAAGGTCTTCATCGATCAGATCGAGGATTCGCTGCGGAATCCGTCGTCCGCTTGCAGGAACATCAAGATCCTGGATGCCGGACTGGGCGAGAATCTCATCCGCGGACGAATGCCCGTTCTGGAAATCGGCCAAGGCGCCACGAGGCACGGCAATCACGTTCGAGAGTGCGAGCTCGCGCTCGGCACCCTCCTCAACGGCGTAGAGAGCCAATCGGTAGAAAATTTCCTGCTCAGGGAGGTTGATGTACCACCTATTGTCGATCAGTGACACCGGAATATCGAAGGTACCGCGAGCGTCCTCGGAACCTGAATCGGGCTCCGGCAGCAGGAAGACTCGAATGGTAAGCCCCTCAAACTTGTCGGATTTCTGAAAGGCAATCTGATCGTTCTCCCGAATGTCCCAGTAGGCGAATGCCCAGCTTGGATCTCGAAGCATAAGGACGATCCGCGTCTCGTTGTACGACTCCGGCAGCTCAACTTCATCCTCCGCAGGCGATCCAGAAACGGCCGCCTGCACATCGTACTTCGACTCTTCGACATCACCGGTTGCACCGGTGCTCTCCGCGTGCTCCTCGCGCCATTCGTCGGCGGCTTCCTGCACGAGTTCCTCAAGCTCATCGCGCGTGATGTCTTCCGGGACCTCAACGGAATACGTGTCGGCCAGCCTGAGGAGAGCTTCAAAGGATGCGTCGGCGAGAAACCGTCGGACCACAATGAAGACGATAGGAAGAGCATCTGCGCATGTCAAGAAACGCCTATCGCGACGTGTCGGTGCGCCGGCAGAGAAGCAACATCACATCACCGAATCCAAGCCGTTTCGCAAGCCAATCAACCGGACGCTTGAGCCAGCGCGGTGCCGTGCCAATCCCAAGGCCGCCCCAGGTCTTCTCGGCAACGACATCAAAGCCCTCCTCGCGCACAAGTCGCCGTAGGTTTCGACGCGAGAAGAGATGGACGTGATCGGCGATGGCGCTTCGCCACCTCGGACCAAAGAGTCTGGCCTGCAGACCGGCGGTATTGGGCGTGACAATGACCATGTATCCGCCGGGAACGACTCGCTCGCGTACCTGTCCAACAAAGGCTCGAGGATCAGGAACGTGCTCAATAACATGCGAGAAGTGGGCAGCACCGAAGGTCGCATCGGCCAGGTCAACCTCGTCGAGGGTCCCCGTCGCGATTGGAACACCACGCTCCCGCTCGCCATACTCGGCGGCAGGAACACAGACCTCCACTCCCTGCACGACATACCCTCGTGCCTTCGCATGCTCGAGAAGCGCGCCTGTGGCGCATCCGATATCGAGTAAGGAACGATCGATGCCTGCCGCCTCGACGCGCTCGAAGAACGCCACATCCGACAGCCCCTTGAGCATAAGGTCAAGGAAATTGAAGGCATTATCGACCTCGTACTGAGCGTACTCTTCGTCGTACCGATCGATCAGATCACCGGCGTCCGGCTGGGGATCCTGATAGAGATGCCCGCACGCAGGACAGCGCACGAATGCAAATCCGTCACACTCCCAGTGCGGCTCGGCACGGTCGGCGCCGCAAACCACGCAGGAGACGTGACGCGTCGACTGATGGGGATCAGGGCTCTTGCTGAACGTCTTCATTGGCTATCAAAATCTCCGCCGACCAAACTCGTTCATTGCCTCGAAAATCTGAGGCCACTACCTCGATATCGACAGAAGCGTTCCCAATCACAAGGTCACCAAGAACAAAGGTCTGGTCCGACCGAAGCACCTCGTTGGGATCGACCGGAGGGGTGCCAAGGCGGAGACCATCCGGAGAGGCAGATAGACGATCCAGTGCGATCGTGAATGTGTTCTGCCCGTCGACAAAGGCGGAGATCGAGTACGGTCCTTTTGTGAGACCCGCGACCGTGGCGGTATCCACGATGCGGGCGACAAGCGTGTAAGTACCGGGCGGAAGTTCGACGCCGCGAGCGAGGGGCGTGACGCCGAACTCATCCTCCGCTTGTACCGCTACGATGCGGGGCCGAACGATGTCGGCGAGGTCGGGCAGAATCAGGCGCGGATTGACGTAGCCACCGGTCTGGAGATCGATGATCGCGAGCCGTAGTGCGGTGGTGGATACGTGCCCGCTTCGGCCGGCCGTCCCGATTGGATCCGAAGCAGCCACGATCTGCCCTATCTCGGGCAAACCCGTTCGATCAAGGTGCGCGTAGATCGACCGGAACGCTTGCGCGTGGTCTATGACAACGACATTGCCCTGCCCCGTCGGGAGATCTGTCTCATGGAGGACATCCACGACGGTCCCGTCCGAGATGGGGAAGACCATCTGTGCGCCACCGGCAAACTCGATCCAGCGGTGAATCACCTCGTCCACGCGCTCGCCAAACTCAATCTGGACAACCGGTTCCTCGACAGGCCATTGCCATGGGTGAGCATGGGGTGCGGCAAAGAGGACGACCATCGCAGCGAGCAGAAGCTCTCTCACTCGACCTCCACCCGAAATCCAAGATAGCGTTCATCGACCCGAAGGAGTGTCGTGCGATCGACGGTATCGAGCTGGGCACGGTTCGCCGCCCACTCCGCGATCACTGGAACGTTTCCCCGCTGTGTAACGAGGGTAAAGCTCATGGGAAACCGAAAACCTCGTGCCGGGTCGGCGGCGGGGCCCTGCCCGAGTACCGCCGTAAATCCGTCCCCGAACGAGAGATCTGTTGGCGGAACAGTCATTGGGATCCGAAGCGTCCCGCCGGCTGCAACGTCAAGAAGTTCGAGTTCGTAATCCGTCTCGACCTGCTCGCCAAACCCGATGATGCTCGGACCTGCGAAGGCGACTCGTGGGCTGCCGCGGGATAGCGTGTGCCGAGCAACCGCGATGCCCCGCTCGCCCACAAGAGCGTAGATCGTAACCGTCAGATCCGGATCCGCCGCGAGCACGGCGAGGTAGTCGGCGCCCTCTGCGAGTGCGACTGAATGAATCACCGGATCAATCGCAACTGACGGCGTCTCGAGCGTGATCCAGCGAGGAGTATTGTTAGTCGAATCGGTATCAAGAGCGAGAACTTCGCCACGGACGAGGCCCATCGCAAGGATGCCGGAATCAGAGTCGACGGCCGTTACGAGCGAGGGCAGCG
>JANQQY010000134.1 GCA_028284845.1 Spirochaetales bacterium | reverse complement strand
TTCCCGTCGAGGCCACTCGATTCCTCAGCCAACTGTCAAGCGGCGAGGCGAATCGGTTACTCCCGGTTCGGAAGAACACAGAGAGGAATGCCGGAAGTTCCGGGCTCACGCTGACCGCGAGGTCTCCTCCCACAAGCCGCTGATAGCTCCTGTCCCTCGCGTCGTTGTCTGAGTCAGTTGGCATTCGATCGCGTACTCGCTCGACCGCCCTCCTGAGGTCATCATCCCGGTAGAATCCTTTGAGCAGGTACTCGACCGCGCCCTCTCTCAGAGCAGCCTGAGCGTACTCGAACTCTCTGTGAACGGTAAGGAAAATGACCCCTATACGCGGGTAGAGCTCATGGACGCGACGAGCCAGTTCGATCCCATCTGTTCCCTGCATCGTGATGTCTGTGATCAGAAGGTCGCACGGATGCGAAGAAATGAGCTTCAATGCGGATGCCGCGGACCGGGCGGTCGCGACGAGGCTACAGCCAATTGAGTCCCATGGGAACAGAGAGAGTTGCTCGATGATGGGTATCTCGTCGTCCACGACGATGACGTCGAGTTTTCTGGCAGCACTGGACACTTCGTGATTGTATCCAAGAAGATGGCGGGCAGGCACGGCTTTCGCCTGCCGCCCGCCACACGGTGTGTGTGTTACTCGAGGTAACCGTTGGCCCGCAGATCCGCTTCTGCCTGATCCACGAACGCCTGAAGAGAGAAGGTATCGTAGAGGGTCTCGATGAAGTCGTCCCACTCGTCCATTGGTCGAATCCCGTACATGAACTTGGCAACTTCCTCGTCCTCGTAGCGCTCCAGGTCTGCGAAGTTCACTCCTTCCGGGAGTCCCACCAAGCCGTTGTAGACTGGAACGACCGGCTGGCTATCCACGAATTCGAGGTAGCCAAGAGACCACTCGTACTTCGTGCTGAGGTAGAGTAGCTCGTCCCTGCCGGTGAACTGCCAGTTATGAGCGTACGTGACATCGGCAATCGCCTGATCGTCCACGCTGATCGCGTTGCCGTCGTAGGTATGATGAACCCCGTCGATTCCGTAGAGAACGAGCCGCTGCCCCGGTCCATCGGTCACATAGTCCAGAAGTCGAAGTACGCCGTCGAGCTTCGCCGGTTGGTCGGCGAGATCGGCTGAGAGCACGTTTAGCTGATTCACGACGGCAACGTCCCACTCGCGGTCGGCGCGTCCGTACGGGCCGGAGATAGCCGGCATCTGAACCCACGAGGCGCTTGGGTTTACTGCTTCGATTTGCTCAGTGTATTCGGGCTTGTAGTACTCCCAGAGATTCCGGTAGTTGATGCCGATCTGTCCGTTGAAGGTCTTGGTCATGTCCGCTTGCCCTTTGTTTGCAAGCAGCTCCGGATCCACGACTCCCTCTGCGATCAGATCCCGAATCCAGCTAATCGCTTCGCGGTATCTCGGATCGGTCGTGCTGTAGACGACTTCGCCGTCCCGAATCATCCAGTTCCCGTCGTGAGAGGTTCCAAATGCGCCAAAGATGGGCCTGAACGAGCGGATGCCGTCGTACCCCGTGATCCCGAACGTGTCGTCATTGCCATTGCCGTCAGGATCCTGGAATGTGAACGCAGCCGCTACGGCCGCGAACTCATCCAGGTCTCTCGGCATCTCGAGTCCAACGTTCTCCAGCCAGTCTTCGCGAAGCAGGAAGGTGCTGTAACGGGCGAAGGGTCGTCGCGACAGCGCGTAGAGCGTGCCGTCAACTCGGCCCTTCTGGTAGTCGGACTCGCTGTACCACGCCATGACACTCGGCATCTTGGCGAGATGATCATCGAGCGGGAGCGCCACCTCCTGTGCCACCACGTTGACGAGCTGATTCCGATCCGAGACCGCAAACAGATCGGGGGTGTTTCCACCGGCGATTCGGATGTTGAGCTGCTGATCGTAGTCGGCAGCAAGTGCCGTTCGCTCGATCAGGATTCCAAGCTCGTCTTGCAGCGTCTGCAAGATCACATCGTTCTCCGCCGCCGGAAGATCGCCCGGCCCCGCCGTAAACACGGTGATGGTGGGTGCAGCATTGCCGCCGTCCTCCTGGGACGCCCCGGCAAACACCGCCGTGCCAATAAGAACCATGCATAGAACTGACATCCACCGTCTCATGAATGCCTCCTTTGATTGCCCAGTGGGCAGTCTTTATAGCCCCAACGGAGCTGTTTAGTATCGCTCATCCCTTCACCGATCCTAAGAGCACACCCTTGGTGAAGTGTTTCTGGAGAAAGGGGTAGACCATCAAGATTGGTAACGCTGTCAGGACCACGGCGGCCATCTTGAGCGTGTCTGCCGGAAGCGTCACATCGACCGAGTCGACGGTCGGAGACTCCGCCCCAATCAGAATGTTGCGGAGTACCGGCTGTAGCGGCAGCATGTCGGGATCTGAGATATACATGATGGCCTGGAAGAACTCGTTCCAGTGATTCACACCATAGAAGAGGCCCACGGTACTCAAGACCGGCAACGAGAGCGGCAGTACGATTCGCCAGAGAACCGTGAACTCACCGGCTCCGTCGATGGTAGCTGCGTCCAGAAGGCTCTGTTCGATCTGTTCGAAAAACGTCTTCATGACGACGGCGTTGAACGTCCAGATGGCCCACGGAAGCATCATAGCCCAGTAGGTATTTAGCAATCCGTAAGACCTGACAACGATATAGGTCGGAATGATGCCGCCGGTGAACACCATCGGAAGGATGACAAAGATGAGAAGTGCGCCGCGACCCGGAAGTGACTTTCTGCTCAGCGGGTAGGCAAGCAATGTCGTGAGGAAGAGGTTGATCGCTGTACCGGCTATGGTGATATAGGTGGTAACCAGATACGCACGAGGGATCGTTGTTCGCGAGAGGAACTGAGCATAGGCCTCGAGGGTCACTTTCCGTGGGACAACGACGAAGCCGCCGTGTCGGAGTACCTCTTCAAACGGCGTGATCGAGACCGACACCACATAGAGGAGTGGGAAGACGGCCAGGAATGCCATGATGGTAAGGAACGTGTAGCATGCGAAGAGGAAGAGGCGATCGGAGAAGGTTTCGCGGACCGCTACCATACCGAGTGCCCCCAACGTTTCGCGAATGCATTCACCGTTAGGATGAGAATCATTCCAATGGCGGATTTGAAGAGACCTACCGCGGACGCGAGACTGAAGCTCCATTGCTCCAAGCCGGTCCGGAAGACCCATGTGTCGATGATGTCGCCAACGGAGTATACCCTCACGTTGTAGAAGACGTAGACCTGCTCGAATCCCGCCTCAAGGATGCGTCCCATCCGAAGGGTCAGAAGTACCACGATCACGGTTGCGATCGACGGTAGCGTTATGCGAAACACCATCTGCGTCCTGGACGCACCGTCGATACGTGCCGCCTCGTAGAGGGTTGGGTCGATGCCGGAGATAGCGGCGAGGTAGATGATCGCACCCCAACCAACGTCTCTCCATATCTCCGAGCCCACGATGATGCCCCTGAAGAACCGCGGTTCGGAGAGGAAATTGACGGTTGTCCCGGTCGAGGCTCTGATCACGTGGTTGACGAGTCCCATGCTCTCCGAGAGCAGCGCATAGGTGATCCCATAGACAATGACCCAGGAGAGGAAGTGGGGCATGTAGGTGACCGTCTGAGCGATCCGCTTAAACGGCTTGCTGCCAATCTCAGAGATTGCGACTGCGAGGAGAATGCTAAACGGCATTCCCCAGATGAGCTTGTAGAGGCTGATGAGGAGCGTGTTTCGCAGAAGCTGCGCGAAGTAGGGCGAGCGGAAGAACTGAGAGAAGTGGACAAACAGAGGATCCGCCCACTCGCTACCCAGGATGCCCGACCGAACCTTGAAGTCCTTGAACGCGATCGTGGTGCCGTAGAGCGGGGCGTAACGGAACATGAGATAGTAGAGGATTGGTGGAAGGAGCATAAGATAGAGGGCTCGGTGCTTCCACACTCGTGCGCCTACGGTTCCTGCGGATCCGAACGCTGTTCTGTCCTTGATGGCGAAACTCACGCCGCAATCTTCTACCGACTCCGGCGACGGCGATATGCATAGTCCTGCCAAAAGTGTCACAAAATCACCACTCGTGTCGGTGCGCTTGGCTTGGTCGGAACCCCGCGTGTCATCAAATCAACAAAAGTGTCAGCCAATCGCAGGTGCCCGCACTTCACTGTTGCGATCGGCGTCCCGGCTGCAATAATGGTTGTGAGGAGAATCCCATGAGCTCGATTCACATTCCTGCCGAGGAAGTGCCGCTGGTTGCCGACGTCGATATCTGCGTCATTGGGGGGAGCTGCACCGGAGTATTCGCCGCGGTCCGCGCGGCACGACTGGGCGCACGAGTCGCGATTGTGGAACGCCAGGGATGCTTTGGCGGAGTTGCGACCTCGGGCCTGGTAAGTATCTGGCACTCTCTCCACGACGAAGCCCAGACGAAGCAGATCATCGGGGGGCTGACGCTTGAGACCGTTGAACGTCTCAAGAAGCGCGACGCGGTTCACATCTCGGACCATCGGGTCGACGTCCACCATCTCAACACGGAAGAGCTCAAGATTGAGCTCGACGAGCTCGTCACGGAGCACGGCATCACGCCCTTTCTGAACACCTTGTTCTCCGGCGTCCACATGAAGGGCGATCAAATCGATGCGGTCATCGTTCAGAAGACCGACGGTCGAGCCGCGATCCGGGCCGCGCAGTTCGTTGACGCGACCGGGGACGGACGGGTTGCTCGTTCGACAGGACTACCGGTCGTAGAGGACGGTGCGTTCCAGCCACCGTCGATGTGCGCGAAGATCTGGGGCATGCACACTCTGGGCGACTGGAACTGGAAGCGTGCTGTTGAACAACACGGTCAGGAGTTTGGACTGGAGCCGGATTGGGGTTGGTCGACCTGGATTCCGGGAGTGCCCGGACTGGAGATGCACGCCGACACCCACGTCTTCGACGTCGACACCGCCCAATCCGATGTACTCACGTCGAGTGAGATTGAGGGACGCCGAAAGGTCCGCGCCGTGATGGACATCATCAGGAAGTACGGACCGGCTCCCAGCACGATAGGACTCGCCGATATCGCCGCGACAATCGGAGTGCGCGAGACGAGCCGCGTCCGGGCGCAATATTCTTTGACTGGCGACGATGTGCTCTACGGGAAGCGGTTCGAAGACGCGATCGCGAACGGGTCGTATCGTGTTGACATCCATCACGACGACGGCCCGGGAATCACATTTCGGTACCTCGATGGAACCGAGGTGGTCATCCCAAGTCGCGGTGCGGAAAAGGTGATTGGCCGATGGCGCGAGCCGATGGAGGTCGATCCCACCTTCTACCAGATCCCGCTCCGATCGATCACTCCCCGGACGACGGAGAACCTGATGCTTTCCGGCAGGATGCTCGACGCGACGAAGGATGGTTTCAGCGCCGTCCGCGTCATGGTCAACATGAACCAGACCGGAGAGGCAGCGGGGACCGCCGCCTTCCTGTCACTCGACGCCAACAAGCCGGTCCAGAATGTGGCCGCGTCCGACGTGAGACGCAGGCTCAGCGAGGGTGGGTCCATCGTCGAGTAGTGGTCGCCAGAACGCGGCGCGCAGAGAAGTTCTTGCACTTTGCGACCGGGTTCAAGATGTAACTACCCGAACCAGGGTCAACGCCTCATAAAATGGGGTATTGAGCCGGACTGGCTCAAGCCCAACCCGCGTCTGATCACACTGGGCAAAACATGTGCAGGGTTAACAGTCGTGTTCATGCCAACAACCGTCGTTGCGTGCGAGTACAAAAAGGAGCCGTTGGTCGCGTCGGTTTCTCTGTTCGCAAGCACCAGCGCATCCCAGTCTGTCCTCATATCAGCTACACTTACGGTCGTGGTGGGGTTTGAGCCGTCAGGAGCGACAAGGTCATTACCTACAACTAACTTTGTCCATTTATCCTCTTCCAACGCATTTGCCGAAACTGTTCCGGAAACATCCCAACTGATCTTTAGAGGTTCACTAGTGAGCGCTGTCGTCGTGTCCGCGTACACAAAGATGGATACCGACGTGATCTCGTTGATGCTTGTGGTCGGGCGAATATACAAATCTTTCGCGTCGTCCACACCCATCTCCCATTCAACGATCGGTGCCATCCGACGGTCTCCGATTTCCCAATTAGTTTCAGGAACTAGCTCCGGGCCTTCTCCGCTATATGGAGTTACTGGAAATTCGTGTCTATAGGTATCGCGGGTTGTGGCGCCTGTGTCGGACGCGTAGTATTCCATCTCGTACGTTCCAGTAAGGCCATCGAAGAATGGGTATTCCATCAGAAGTACTGGATTCGAGCCGGACGGCTGATACAAACCGATCAGATCCGCATCCCCTCCCGAGTTTGTGTCCTGTATGCGTATGTCCGTGTAGACATATTCCGGCCACTCAGGATGAGAGAACCTCGCGTGCAAAAACGCTTCTGATTGCACGAGCAGAACACGGCTCCAATCTACAACCTCTACTCCAACTGACTCTATCGGATTCTCAGGGAAACCTAGTTCTTGCCAGTACGGGCCCACACATGACAAGAGAGTAAGAGAAACCAACAACGCCATTCCCGTCCTACGCATACCACCTCCCTTCTGCCTCAACAGATATCCGGTGCCACCCGGATTTGTGCCCACCGTAGCAAGAGGTATCCGCGAGCGCAACTGCGAAACGGCAATCGAGAGCAAGATTTCGAGTACCATCGATCTCGGTCGATGGAAGGAATGAAAGAAATGGAGTATTGCCTTCTGACAACGACCAACTCATCGGAAGGAGTTACCGATTCCCCTCAAAGCAGTCCATCGACAGTTAGGCGTTCCCGATAAGCGTGGAGCAGACCGATACCGCGCTGTGAGAAGTTCCCAACAGCGGTGCCCAGCGTTCTCACCGGGCGGGGGCCAGGTGGAGACTTCGCCGCCTCGAGTCGATGAGCGTGCGGCACAGGTACAGGAAGCTGATCAATTGCTCCGTACGGCGCCACTCAAGTGAGTGTTCGCCTGCTTCCTGTCGAAAGGCCTCCATGAGTTTCGCGCTGCGTTCCGGGTAGCAACTCGGCACCTTCATTGACCTGGATTCCGTCAATACATAGGATAAGTCACAACAAATCAGAGGAGTACCCGCCCGTGAGGCAACCAATCGATCTTAATGAGTTGCTGCCGCTACCGCGCTCCGTCGGTTGGGCTGAAGGTGAGATGCCGGTGCACGATCAGCCCGACAGGGATGCGCTGGAACGATGGCAGGCGCTTGAGGCGGCCATTGGCCAACGCGTCACTCGTTGGAAGGTAGTGCCTCGGTTCGAGTCGAGCGACGCTCTCGAGCGCGACCCAATCACGGGACTCCTCCACGACGAGGGCTACCGACTACGCATTGATGGAGGCGCTGCGGTCGTTGAGGCCACCTCACCGCGTGGACTGCGTAACGCTCTCGCAACGCTCCTGCAACTTCAGTCGCTCGCTCCGGAAACGCTCTTACGGGGGCCCATGGCAATCGAGGATGCCCCTCGGTTTGGGGTTCGTGCTCTTATTGAGGGCTACTACGGTCCACCGTGGACGGATGAGCAACGCTACTCGATGCTTACCACGATGGCGGCCTGCAAGTTCAACGCCTACTTCTACGCACCCAAGGATGATCCCTATCACCGAAGTCGCTGGAACGAACTCTACCCGGACGAGAAACTCAGCGGTCTCAAGGATCTCGTCGACAGGGCGGGGGAGCTTTGCATCGATGTCTGGTACGCGATTGGACCCGGGCTGACCATGCAGTACTCGAGCACGGAGGACTTCGCCGCGCTCGTTCGAAAGCTCGAGCAGGTTCGTAGCGTCGGACTCAATCGGTTCTCGCTTCTCTTTGACGATATCCCGCCTCGGCTCCAACACGATGCTGACAGAGCCGGCTTTGATGATCTGGCGTCGGCCCATGCGCAGGTCGCGAATCGACTCTTTGCGGAGCTCCGGGCGGTCGACCCCAAGACGCGTCTTGTCGTCTGCCCAACGGAGTACTTCGGCACCGGAAACGAAGCGTACATCTCGCGGCTCGGGTCCCAGTTGAATCCTCTGATTGAGGTCTTCTGGACCGGCCCTGAGATCTGTAGCCGCGAACTCACGCTCGATGACGCGAGCCTCTTGGCCAGGACCCTTCACAGGCCTGCGATCTATTGGGACAACTACCCTGTGAACGACCTCGAGATGTCGCGTGAGATGCACATCGGCCCCTATCGTGGGCGAGACCCTCATCTCTATAGGGCGAGCGTGGGTATCGTCGCAAATGGAATGCAGTACCCGGAGGCGACGAAGCTTGGGCTGATGACGATTGGAGACTACCTCTGGAACCCCGATTCGTACGAACCTGAACGCAGCTGGAAGAACGCTCTGCGCGCCGTCGTTGGACCTGGTGACGCCGAGGCGTTTTTTGCTTTTGCCGATTGCAATCGGTACAGCGCGCTCTATCAGACCGATGCTCCGACGCTTGCAGACGAGCTGGGCGGTGCCGAGTTCGCGCGAGCCCTGGGTAGAGACGAGGAGGCGGTCGCAATCATCGACAGCTCGGTGGCGCGATTGTCCGCGGCGCACGACCTCTTTGCGAGAGGTATGGAAAACGCGGTGCTTCAGGCGGAAATCACTCCTTGGATCGATCGGTTTGAGAAAGGCATTCGACTTCTCGAAGCGTTTGCTCTCTTCATCAAAGACAGGGAAGGGGCCGGTCGGCTGCTTGCCGAGCGCGCCGTAATCTACCGGCAGACAGAGAGCTATGTCTTTGCCGACGTTCTGGACGCAGTGTGTGAAGAGGCGAAAGATGCCGTTCGTTGAATCGAGAGAGAGGCTCAACGTCACGATGGTGAAGAGCCAGAGCAGGCGACTGGTGTTTAGGCATATCTTCCACCACGCCCCGGTCACTCGTGCAGATATCGCAGAACAGACGCAGCTCAGTCACGGCACGGTCAAGACGGTCGTTGACGAGTTTCTTGAGGCCGGCATCGCAACGGAGGAGAAGGACACAACTGTTCAGGTGGGGAGAAAGCCCTTCCGCGTCACGCTTGTGCGCGAAGCATCGACCTTCGCGGTCGTAAGCATCCAACCGGGGCGCGCGGAGGTGCACCTCCTTGATCTCCTGCTCCAGCCTCGCACTGCGAAGCGCTCGTTCCCGCTCAAGCGCGGAGCCGGATTCCTTCCGAGTCTTAAAAAGGTCTTTCAGTCGCTCGAGGCCCCCCAGGGCGGTGAGCCCGCGGTCTCCGCGATCGGCCTCGTCGTCCCTGGAGTATACGAGTCGGAGAGTGATCACATTGCCTGCCACCTCCTCCCGGAGCTCGCGGAGCTTCGAATCTCCGACCTGATCCGTCAATCGGTGGACGTGCCCACCTATATAGGAGAGGACGTTCATCTCGCAGCCTTCTCCGAAACGAGTGAACCTTATGGTGCCGGCCAGCCGATGTTCTACCTATACGTGGGCGAAGGTGTCGGCGGTAGCTACATCGATCGCGGCAGCGTTCTCTACGGTGCAACAAAGATGGCCGGCGAGATTGGGCAGATACCGATGGAGAACGGTGAGCGGTTGGAAGACCGCATTCGCTGGCCGCGGCTTCTGCGGGAGTGCGGCGTTGTTCCAACCGGCGACGACTCGAGCGACGTTCGTGCGCTTCTGACGCGGCTGAATGCCGGGGAGAAGAAATCGCTCGATGCCTTCCGGGCCAATGTGAGCGTTCTCGCGTCGGCGCTTGTCTCGATGGTCTGCCTTTTGAATCCCAGGACGATCGTGATTGGCGGGCCGTACGGAGCATTGGGCGACCGACTCTTTGATCCGCTGCGATCCCGGCTGAAGACGAGCCTCATGGCTGAGCACGCCGACGGCCTCGTTATTCACGCCGCGCGAGCGGGCGAGCAGGGAATGGTTCGGGGTGCGGCCGTCTTCTCTATGGAGTTGTGGCTCGATTCGCTGTTCTCGTGAGGAGTGATACATGACGGTCTACATCATCGCCTCCGGGGCGGGCACGAGAATGGCCCCCTACAACGAAGTGCGACCCAAGTGCCTCTTGCCCGTCGTAAATCGTCCCGTCATCCGCTGGATACTGGATGCACTTCCTTCGGTCGAGCCGATCAAGGTGATCACCGACCGCTTCGCAACCGACATCAGAGGCGCTGTTCCTGATACGGTCGAGGTGATCAAGACACCGGAGCTTGGTGGCAGCGCGGACGCTCTCCTCGCGGCCTCCGATGGGCGCGAGAGTCTGATCATCCCGGGCGATGTGGTCGTCTCTGAGAGCGACCTCGCCGCCTTTGCCGCATCGCCGATTGGCGAAGAGGTGCAGCTCCTCGTTACTCCGATCGATGCGCATGAGCGGAGCGATTGGATTGGTGTTCAGCTCCGCGACGACGTTGTCGTGGCGATCCTTGGGCATCCGCGGGATGAGACAACGCACCGAATCGTCGCGGCCAAGCTGCCAAAGGGCTTTGACCGATGGCTTGAGCGCACGCCCTCCCACTTCCCAGCGGTCGAGGTCGGAATGATGCCGCCGGAGGAGCGACAGATCGAGTCGGCTGTCGAACTCTTCCGCCAATCCGGAGGCGTAGTCCGAGCGGTTGAGACGACATCGCTCGCATTCGACCTGGACAAACCCTGGCACATTCTGGCGGCAAACGAAGACCTTCTTCGGCGCTCTGCCGGATCACTCACCGCTCATGATCTCGACAAAGATGCGATCATCGATTCTGGCGCCTCCATCGAAGGTTACGTACGCCTTGGACGAGGAAGTCGCATAGGATCCCATGTCACGATCCGGGGCAATGTGATTGCCGGGGAGAACGTAGTCATCGACTCGGGGGCAATCCTCAACGGGACGGTCGCTATTGGTGACGGGAGTGAGGTTCGCAACGGCTGCTTTATAGAGGACGGATCGGTGATCGGACGTGATTGTGTCGTGAGTCACGCTGCCGAACTCGCGGGCGTCCTCTTTGATGGCGTCTATCTCTACCACTACATGGAGATCTACGGGATCGTCGGGACCAATACCGATATTGGAGCGGCTACCGTCTGTGGTTCCCTTCGATTCGACGATGGCGAGACCACGCATCGGATCAAGGGTCGGCGCGAGGTTCCAAGCAACCATTCGAACGCCAGCTTTATTGGCGACTACTGCCGGACCGGCGTGAACGCCATTCTTCAACCGGGGCATCGAATCGGTCCGTACAGCATCGTAGGACCTGGTGTTATCCTTGACAGAGATGTTGCGCCGCGCACCGGCGTGCGCGTGTCTCAGGAGCTCAAAGAGTTTTCCTGGGGACCGGAACGCTACGGTTGGTAGCGGCTATCCTTTGATTGCGCCGGCGGTGATTCCGCGCTGAATCTGGCGCTGCAACAGGATGTACACCACGAACATGGGTGAGGCGATCACGGCGAGTGCCGCGAGGCGAAGGGCGTAGTTCGCCGAATGTCTCGTTGAGAAGACGTAGAGGCTGGTGGTCAGCGGCCGTAGCTCCGTCGTCTGGATCATCACAAAGGGAATCATAAACTCGTTCCACACATTGATGATCGTGAACGTCGTCACCGTCGCGATGATGGGGGTCGCGATGGGGAGAATGATCGAGTGGTAGATCGTGAAGGTGGAGGCGCCATCAATCTCCGCGCTCTCTTCGATGCTACTGGGTAGGGAGTCAAAATAGTTCTTGATGAGCAGCACCGCGAGTGGCAGAGCAATGGCGCTGGTGGGAAGGATCACCGCCCAGAGACTGTTCAGGAGCCCGACACTTCGGAACAAGACGAAGAGACCAACGAGAAAGCTCTGGACCGGCAGGATCAGACCCAGCAAGAAGAAGGCATAGAGCGACTTCCGGCCAGCGAAGTTAAGTCTGCTGAACCCGTAGGCGGCAAGGGAAGCACTGCCCACAACCAAGAGAGTCGAACTTAATGTTATGACGATGGAGATGATGAAGTGGCGTCCCATGTTCGCCATCTGCCACGCATCGATGAAGTTGGTGAAGTCGATCCGTGTGGGAAGGCCGATAGGATTGAGAATGATTTCGCCGTTGGTGCGCATGCTGGAGCTGTACATCCAGAAGATCGGCACCACGTAGATGACGAGGACGACCGCCATGATGGCCCAGACGATCGTGCGAACGACGATGGGAGAGCGGGCCTCAGTACTCATCGATCTCCCCGGTAACCCGTTTCCCGACGGTGTTGATCACCAGAAGAATCGCGACGACGACCATTGTCAGCAGCACGGAGAGCGCCGATCCGTAGCCGATGTCCTGATTCTCAAAGAATGTCCGAATGAGGTGGGTAGGAAGGACGATGCCTGAGTTGAGCGGATCTCTGCGTAACAGTATCTGGAAGAGATCAAACGCTTTGAAGCCGCCGGTCGTTATGATGACGAGGACAATCACAACGATGTTCTTCACCAATGGCACTTCGATCTGAAAGAAGGTTCGCCAGGGCCCTGCACCATCGATCACGGATGAGTCCATGATCGACTGCGGGATACGAGCCATGCTGGCATAGAAGATGGTCATGAAGTAGCCGGCGAAGGTCCAGCCGGATACGACCGACACGGAAAGCATCGTGAGCGGCGGCCCGAGCCAGACGACCGGTTCCGCACCAACGATCCCGATCACAGCGTTGAGAAGCCCGCCGGTCGTCGCATAGATCTGACGCCAGAGTGTTCCAATGACGATCGACGGCAGGATGATTGGTGCGAAGAAGACTGCCCGGAAGCCGAGTGATCGCTGCATTCGTCTCGCCATTCCGGCAAGTACAAGTCCAGCGAATCCTTCGAGGACGATGGTGTAGGCGATGTAGAGGAAGTTGTTCAGGAACGATCGTCCCAGCACCGGGTCTGTTCCCAAACGTGTGAAGTGCTCCAACGTCCCAAACGCAAGCGGGGTAAAGCGTTCCCACTCCCAGAGCGAGAAGAAAAAGGTGAACCCAATGGGGAAGATCATTACCAAGCCGTAGATCAGGAGAGCGGGGACGACGTAGAGAATGTGCCGATTGTTACGCCTGGTCATAAGCAAATCGGGACCGGCCGCAGCCGGTCCCGCGCGCTACGAATGTAGTGATCGTTACTCGCGGAGTCTCGCGATCTTAGCTTCCGCGGCCTCAAGGGCTTCTTGAGGTTCGGAGATGCCTTCAAAGACTTCGGCGATTGCCTGATAGAGGGCCGCCGCCATTTCCAAGTTGTAGCCGGTGTCCGGAGGTGCAACGAGCGATCCGGCGTTCTCGAGAGATGACACCATCTTTGCTACCACCGGAGAGTCGGTTGCGTTTGCGGCGGAGTTCGACACGATGTTTCCACCCTCAGCGGAGTGGCGTGCCATGCTCTCTGCGCTGAACATGATCCGGATGAAGTCGTAGACAAGGTCCTTGTGCTCGGTGTTCGCATTCACGACATAGCCGACGTTCAGGCCAAGGATCGATGTCTGATCACCCTTACCGCCGGGAAGCGGCGGAACCATAAAGAAGTCGTGACCGGTCTCCGGGAACTCCATCCCCACAAGACCCATCTCACTTGGGTACCAACTGCCCAGAGGCATCATTGCGCTCGAACCATCGAACATCCGAGCGAAGCTCTCAGGGTAGCCGAGGGTGTTCATGTCGGCATTCACGAATCCCGACTCGCCCATCAGCTGTGCGAGCTCGAGCGCTGCTACAAAATCGGGATCAGCAAGGCTGTAGCCGGGCTCGAGTCCCATGATCGCCTGGGCCTTCTCGTTGCCCGCCATGCGGTAGAGCATGAGTCCTACGAAATTACCCGCGACCCAGGCGTCGGCATTGCCCATCACGATTGGTGTCACGCCTTCGCCTGTCAGCGTGTTCATTGCCGACAGCAGCTCATCCCACGAGTCGGGCTCACTGAGCCCCAGCGCAGAGAAGAGGTTTCCGTCGTACCACATCTGGATCGTGAGGTCTTGGTTCAGCGGCAGACCGTAGACGCCTCCGTCGTACTCAAATCCGGCCCATGCCGATGAGCTGAGCACCGGTCGAAACTCTTCGGCCAAATCCGAGATGTCCATCGCCACTCCGTCAAGGACGTGGTTTCGAACACGATTGCCGCCCCATTCAAAGAAGAGGTCCGGCGGTGTGTCGCTCGCGAGGAGCGAGGGAAGACCGGCAAACTGGTAGTCATCCCCTGCTGAGCTGTCCCACTGGACCGTGACGCCGGGGTTTTCAGCCTCAAACTGAGCAATGTTATCTTCGAAGATCGCCATGTTCGCCGGTCCGATCGTGGCCGAGCCTATGCGAATGACGATCTCCTCTTCTTGCGTTGCGGTTGCGAAGGCGGCACCGGCAACACTGAGAATGACTAGAATCAAGAGCAGTCGTTTCATATTTCCTCCTCTATGAACGAATACGCGGAGTGTATGCACCCTGCGAGAAACGGTCAATAGATATTATAACTATTGACAGATAATACTCGCCGGTGGAAACTGGCGCCGAAGGAGGCATGATGCTCGCGATTTTAGGCGGTGAGCCCGCGAACACGCGCGGGTTCCCGTCCTGGCCAACGTACGGGGCGGCCGAACGACGCGGACTCATGCGTGTCCTTCGTAGCCGTGTGTGGGGAACCCTTGGCCCGGAGACCAAGCGCTTCGAGAGCGAGTTCCCAGCCTACCTTGGGTCAGCCCACTGCCAGACCATTGCCAACGGCACGGTCGCACTGGAGACGATTCTCCGTGCGCTTGATATTGGCCCTGGAGATGAGGTCATCATTCCCGCCTACACCTTCGTGGCGACGGCGACTGCAGTCATCATTGTGGGGGCGACTCCCGTCTTTGCCGATCTCGATCCCCGATCCAACACGCTCGATCCCGCGGATACGGAGCGAAAGATCACCTCAAAGACAAGGGCGATCATGCCGGTCCACATTGCCGGTATTCCTGCGGACATGGACGAGTTTCAGAGAATTGCCTCAGAGCGCGGGGTTGCACTCATTGAGGATGCCGCTCAGGCGCACGGGTCCGAGTGGAGAGGCACGAAGGTCGGGACACTCGGCGTTGCAGGATCGTTCAGTTTCCAGCTCTCAAAGAACATGAGTGCCGGCGAGGGCGGGGCGATCGTCACCGACGACGAGGATCTCGCCGACCGCATATGGTCGATCCATCACATCGGTCGCCGGAAGGAGGGCCTCTGGTATGGCCACTACGAGCTATCGAGCAACTACCGGATGACCGATTGGCAGGCGGCGGTCCTGCGACCTCAGCTCTCCCGTCTCGATCGCCAGATCGCCGCACGCGAACGATCGTTCGATCAGTTAAACGCCGCGCTCCATGCAATGGATGGGATCACGGTGTTCGAACGGGATGAGCGGGCCACCTCCATCACACATCACCTCTACATGGTGCGCGTTGAGCCGGAAGCACTCGGCGTGCGTTCGAAGGAGACGGTCGTTCGTGCATTGGAGGCCGAAGGCGTTCCGGCGAGCGCCGGCTACGTCGAGATCCAGAAGCAGCCGCTCTTCACGGATGCAACCGTGAAGCGAGTGTTGCCCGACTCGGCCTTCGAATCGGTATCACTGCCTGCGACCGAGCAGGCGTGCCGGGAGACGATCTGGCTACCGCAGAACGTGCTCCTTGGAGACAGCCGTGCAATCCAAGGGGTGATCCGCGCCTTTGAAAAGGTGATGAGTCATCGCGACGAGTTGAGGGAGAGCGAACAGAGGTGAGAGTAGGAGTTGTTGGCGCCGGTTCAATCAGCGAGTTTCACATTGCGGCATTACAGAAGCTTCCGGAGGTCTCCGTCTCAGCCATCTTTGACGTGAACGTGGATCGAGCGAGCGAGGTCGCCCGTCGTTTTGATATTCCCGCTGTTGCTCGTTCGCTTGACGAGTTGCTTGCGATGGATGAGATCGATGCGGTAACGGTGGGCGTGTGGAATGCGGCACATGCCGATGTCACCTGCGAGGCGCTTCGCGCGGGCAAGCATGTGTTCTGCGAGAAGCCGATGGCGCGGACGCTTGCCGAGGCCGAGCGAATGGTGGCTGTGGAGCAGGAGTCGGGACGACTCCTGATGATCGGGCTTGTGCGAAGGTTCGAGCTTGGGACGAGGGTGGCGAAATCGATCATTGACGAGGGACGTCTGGGCGAAATCTACCTCGTTCGCGCCGGCTACCTGCGACGCGACGGTCAGCCCGGCGGCTGGTTCACCTCGCGAGAGAAATCGGGCGGTGGTGCGCTCCTTGACATCGGCATCCACTCCCTTGACCTCGCGCTCTACCTTGCCGGACTGGGTCCCATCGCATCCGTGAACGGCTTCACTCGGAAGCTTGGCGGAATCATGGATGGGGTGGCTG
>JANQQY010000128.1 GCA_028284845.1 Spirochaetales bacterium | reverse complement strand
AAAATCACCGTAGTCGATTACGAAGCAGGCAATCTCCGAAGCGTCCAGACGGCGCTGGATCATCTGGGAGCGCACTACGAGGTCACATCTGAGCCCGATGCTGTGCGATCAGCGGAGAAGGTCGTCTTCCCGGGCGTTGGTGACGGTGCGCACGCGATGAAGGTCCTGCGTGAGCGAGCGCTTGACTCCGCCATCCGCGAGGTAGTCGCTGATGGACGCCCCGTACTTGGTATCTGTGTTGGTTGTCAGGTCGCCTTTGACTCGACTGAAGAGTGGAACGCGACTTGTCTGGGAATTGTGCCCGGAACCGTCCGCCGATTCGCCTCTGATGTTGGGAAGATCCCGCACATGGGATGGAACGGAGTGACCCATCGGGAGAACCACTGGCTGTTCGCCGGAATCCCACGCGATGCGAGTTTCTACTTTGTCCACTCCTTCTATCCAAGTCCCTCAGATGAGACCGACGCGATCGCATGGAGTGACTACGGCGGATCGTTCGTTGCAGCCATTGAGCACGGGTCGCTCGTCGCGACTCAATTTCACCCTGAGAAATCGGGGGAGCACGGGTTGCAACTGCTGCGAAACTTTCTGGAGGCGAGCTGATGCTACAGAAGCGTGTTATCGTCTGCCTCGATGTTCGTGACGGCAAGACGACCAAGGGTGTGAAGTTCAAGGGGAACGTCGATATAGGCGATCCGGTGCAGATGGCCCGCGACTACTACGAGCAGGGCGTGGACGAACTGGTCTTCTACGACATCACCGCGAGTTCTGAGGACCGTGGAATCATGATCGATGTTGTCCGTAACGTTGCAAAGGAAGTCTTTGTTCCATTCTCGGTCGGTGGCGGGATTGGGAGTGTGGATGACATGCGAGCCGTCCTACTCGCAGGCGCAGAGAAAATCAGCGTGAACAGTCAGGCGGTCAAGAATCCCAAGATCATCGAGGAGGGCGCCCGCCGCTTTGGGAGTCAGGCGATTGTTCTGGGGATGGATGCACTGGCCGATTCTGCGATGCCGTCTGGCTACCGAGTCGTTATCAACGGTGGGCGAGTGAGCACTGAGCGTGACGCCTTGGAGTGGGCACGGGAGGCCGAACGTCGTGGCGCCGGAGAGATCGTTGTGAACTCGATCGATGCCGACGGCACCCGCAACGGCTACGAACTGACAGCCACCCGAATCATTTCAACCGGTGTAGGGATACCCGTGGTCGCTTCCGGCGGAGCAGGCGTCCCGGAGCACCTCGTCGATGTCTTCACCGACGGGAAGGCCGATGCCGCCCTCGTGGCGAGCATGGTCCATTTTGGCGACTATTCGGTGAGCTCCATCAAGAGTGTCATGGAGCAGGCCGGACTACCCGTCCGCCGGACGTGATCGTATACTTTCCGAACTATGCCAACCTACGACTACGAATGCGGGAACTGCGGCCACACTTTTGACGCGTTCCAGTCGATGAGCGACGAGCCTCTGAAGAAGTGTCCAGCATGCGGGAAGAACCAGCTCAAACGCCTGATCGGTGGTGGGCTTGGGGTGATCTTCAAGGGAAGTGGTTTCTATTCCACTGACGCGCGTTCGAAGAGTTCATCCTCGAGTTCTACCAAAAGCACGGAGACTCCAGCCACGGGCGGCGGCGAGGCCAAGCCTGCGGCCGCGGAGAGTGGCAAGAGCGATGGATCGAAGGATTCCGGCAAGAGTAGTTCGGGAAAGACTGAGAAGGTCGCTGGATAGACTCTTCGCTATATTGCCGTTTCCCTATTGAAGACCTACACTTGAAGGATGGACGTGCATATCGCCGGTTCCGGCGACGGACTCCTTGACAGTTACGCCCGTCGACTCAAGGTTCTTGGCCACCCGGTTCGCCTGAAACTGCTCTGCACCATCGATCGTCAGGATGACCCCTGCGTCTCCGAACTCTGGGTCTGCATGAACCAACCGCAGCCGGTCATCTCACAGCACCTCGCAGTCCTTAAAGAGAAAGGGATTGTTCGGAGCGAGGTCCAGGGGAACAAGCGGATCTACTCGATCATCGATCCCTTTGTGCGACAGTTGATCAGGACGATCGATTGCAATGTAGGGGAGGGTGCGGAGATCACATCGCTCGTCGATGTTGCCCTCGCTACGGGAAGTCCGGCGAAAAGATCTGAATAAACTCGACAACTGTCGTCACGACCGCCAGAATCCCCGTCACCCACGCGGTGACGGTGAAGATGTTCGAGAACACACCGTCAGTTCGCCGTAGTCCGTTGCGATCGACAAAGATGGTCGTTCCAATAGGCACCGGCGTGGAGATATCGACCGTGGTCAGCGTGCCGTCCGGCTCGGCGAAGGAAATCCTGTTGACGCTGCCCGTTTCCGGGTCGATTCCGCCGGCGAGCTCCAAGTAGTCGCCTACATCGTAGCCGGCGGTGAACGGAAAGGCGCCCGGCGCGATCACAGAGCCTCCGACTGCGACAACCACCCGCTTCATGGGGATTACAAGCCGATCTCCGGGAGAGAGCGCGATATCGCGATCGAACTGCAGTTCGCTCCAGAGCTCGGCGAGATCGGGAATCGGCTCGCGAGTGCCGCTATCGGCCCGAATGATAAAGCTACGCTCCGGCTCGGCGAAGAGAGTCGGCCCGCCGAACCGCTCAAGCACACCAAGCACCGATATTCCAGGCGTCCACGGCACCTCGAGAATGAGTGGTGCGCTTGGAACCTGCCGAGGCGTACCTTCCTCCGCCGGACCGCTGTAGACCGCCCCCTCAATCACGATGAGCTCGGTGGATGTGGTGGACGAGGGAATCGTAATCACGTCGCCTGAAGCCACCCTGATCTCTTGCAGTGGCGTCTCTAAGCGCGGGACAAAGGTGTACTCGCCGGAGTCGTCCAAGCGGCTGAGGCTCACGGCCTCGGTGCGTGCCGTGGGAAGAAGGCCTCCCGCAAGCCTTACCACGTCCGCCATCGTCTCGTCGCCCACGAGCTCGTAGGTGCCCGGCCTCACCACGGCACCACGGACCTCCATCGCCGCCGCCGCGGTGGGAACAAACACCCGGTCGCCGGGTCGGATGTACGGGTTCTGAGACTCGTCCCCAAGCGCCGCGAAGCCGACGAGGTCGAACGATGAGGTTCCGTCGGCGTTTTCGATTTCGATTCTCCGGCGCGATCCACTGCTGCTTGTTCCTCCGGCTACTCCAATCGCCTCAACCAGTCTGTTGAGCGAGGAGAGCGTGTGATAGCCGGGAGACTCCACGGCACCCCAGACAAAGACGTCAAAGAGTGCCGGCGCGGCGAGCGTGAGGCTTGCGAATGGAGCAAAGAGCCGCTCGCGCACGCCTTCGGTCACGGTATCCTGAAGCTCGCCGTAGCTGAGAGTGGTCGCCTCGATCGACCCGACGTACGGGATCAGCATCTCCCCATCCGCCTGTACGATCAGGGAAATGGTCTCTGTCCGAGGGCCGGATCCGGTGGCCGGATTGCCGCCGTAGTTGATGACCAGCGTGTAGACGTCACCGGGAGTGGGCCGATAGTCGGAGGCGTGGATGACGCGTTGTGCGATGCTCGATTGCGCAGTCAGAAGCGAAGGAAGCAGTAGGAAGGCGAAGAGGAGAGCCAGACGGTGCCGGATCATGTGCCTAGTATATGCCCTCGATTTTGCCCGTCAATCCGGCTATGATCGCGCCCATGCAACGAGACTTCCACTTTGGTGCATCGACATGCACGGCACAAATCGTTTCGCTCGACGAGATCAAGGTGGAGGCCCAAGGTACGACCTTCTTTATTGCGGACCGTAACACCGCGCAGTATTTGCCGTCAGAGTATGCTGCGGATCACTCGTTCAAGCTTGCGTCCGGGGAAGGATCGAAGTCGTGGCTG
>JANQQY010000126.1 GCA_028284845.1 Spirochaetales bacterium | reverse complement strand
GAAAGACCTCGCTGAGTTCGCCGGCTCCCATCCGAAAGACGACGTTTTCGAATTTTTCCACCATCTGGCCGCGAGCGAAGGTGCCCAAGTCGCCCGCCTGGCCGAATTGATCCGAGAACTGCCTGGAAACCGCTTCGAACGGCTGACCACGTTTCAGGAGCTCCTGCGCTTGTATGATCTGTTGTAGCGCCTTCCCGGGATCGGCGCCCCCAAAAGTGTGCCGCACGATGTGACTGGCGTGCACTCGCTCGGGGCGTGCCCAGGCGGAGGGGTCACCGTCGTACTCCGAACGAGCCTCCTCCCTCGAGACCTTGGGCGTCTCCGCTCGAATCACTCTCATTAGTCGGTCTACGCGGACGTCGTCTTCCATCCCATCTTGGTAGTGCGCAGGGTTGAACTGGTCCCCATACTGCTCCTGGAGCTGTTTGGCGCGTTTGCGCGTCTCCTCGAGCTTCACCGTTGGGAAGCGACGGCGTGCCTCTCTGAGGATCAGCCACTTGTTGACCACATTCTCCTCGGCCTGACTACGGATCTCATCCTCGGTCGCCTTGAGATTCTCCGGGCGGTCTCCCTGTATTTGCATCAGGCGTCGGAATTCGTTGGAGAGCTCAGAGGTGGGAATCTCGTGGCCGTCAATCTTCATCCCAACAGGGTAATAAACTCGTGACGCCACAGTACATTACGAGACTATGGTCGATGTCGCAGTGATTGGGGCGGGGCCCATTGGGATCGAGATGGCCTCGGTCCTCAAGCGTGCCGGTGTCAACTACCTCCACTTTGAGTCGGGTCCTCTTGGAAACACGATTACGCGTTGGCCACGCAACACGCACTTCTTCTCATCTCCGGAGTGGATCTCCATCTGCGGCATCCCGATTCAGACAGCGGGACAGGAAATCGTCACCGGCGAGCACTATCTCGCCTATCTCCGCCTTGTCGTAGAGACGCTGGATCTGGACGTAAACACCTACGAGACCGTCACCGGCATTTCCGGCGCTCCCGGGGCGTTTACCATAGAGTCAAAGAACCTTGCTGGTCAGGACCGACGCCACACCGCCCGGTTCGTGATTCTCGCGACCGGCGATATGAACCATGCGCGGAAGCTCTCCGTCCCGGGAGAGCAGCTTCCCCATGTGACCCACTACTGGATCGACCCGCACCTCTACTTCCAGCGCGAGTTGCTTATCGTAGGTGGTGCGAACTCTGCCGTGGAGGCGGCGCTTCGGTGCTGGCGAGCGGGTGTTTGTGTATCGATCAGTTACCGCGGTTCCCATCTTGACGAGAAGCGATTGATCTCTCGGCTCCACCTTGAGCTTGATCTGCTTATCAGAAATCGGCAGATTGCCTTCTATCCGCTCACCGAAGTAGTCGAGATTCAGCCCGGCGTCACCGTGCTGCGAGGAACCGCCGGAATGCAGGATGCTGCCGGCGACGAGTCTGACGCCCTCCGCTCCCGCGCGGCCGAGGCGCACGGTGGTGCAGCTGTTCTGACGGAGCCCGGAACGACGCGTGAGGTCAATGCCGACTTCGTCTACCTCGCCACCGGCTTCGAGATGGACCAGTCGCTCTATGAGATGGTCGGGATCGAGACAGTCGACATTGAGAAGAAGCCCGTCCACGACACGGAAACCATGGAGAGTAGTACGCCCGGTGTTTTTGTCGTGGGAACCTCTATTGGTGGGAACCAACGGGGATACAAGGTCTTTATCACCACGAGCCACGTGCATTGTCTCCGGGCCGGTCGAGAGATTACACGTCGGCTTTCTGCAGATGACCCCTCCCGATCGTTCCGATCGATCGAACGCGATTGGGTCGGCAACCTCGCGACGCGCGACTACCCCTTGTCGAGCGGGGATGTCGAGTAGCCGCGCAGAGCGGATTCTTTGTGAATTTTCCGTTCAGCTGTTGACATTCCTCGACGACTTCACCATACCTACGTAATCTTCTTTCAGGAGGCAGCTATGATCAGGACCAGAGCCCTCAGGATCACCCACAATGGCACCGGTTTTGGCAGTGCTGGGTACGATAGTTGCCTTACTGAATTCCAGGTGACAGACCCTCCGGTCTGAGCACCTCCTCCATCCAGTAGACAGCTATCCACCTCACTACCGGGTCGCGACCGCGGTGTACCTGCGTCGCGACAGATTCGACGAGGCGTCCTACGCACGCCGTGAGTAATCGACATGAGCACGAAGAACGTTACGACAAAACCAGCAAAGCTCTCCCTTCTCTGGGAGTACATGAAGGGATATCAGACCACCTATCTTCTCGCAGTCGCCGCCGTCATCATCGCGACACTTGCGGGTTACGTAGCTCCACTTGTCGTTCGGTTCACCATTGATTCAGTCATTGGTAGCGAACCGATCGATCTTCCGGATCGCGTTGCACGGTGGATCACAGATGCGGTGTCGCTCGACTATCTGCGCTCAAACCTGTGGGCGCCTGCGGTCGTCATTGCGGTGGTCACAGTCCTTACGGGATTGTTCCAGTACTTGCAGAAGCGGTGGTCGTCTGTGGCGAGCGAGCAGACCGCACGCCGGATGCGAGATGATCTGTACGACCACCTGCAGAATCTCTCATACGACTATCATGTGAAGGCTGAGACCGGGGATCTGATTCAGCGATGTACCAGCGATGTTGAGACTGTGCGGCGCTTCCTTGCGATTCAGCTTGTTGAGGTAGGCCGAGGAGGGATCCTCCTGTTCACCGCCTATCCGCTTCTGATCTCCATTCACTGGCAGCTTGCCGTGATCTCCATGCCGCTGATGTTTCTGATCTTCAGTTACTCGCTCTTCTTCTTCCGGAGGATTCGCGAGGCATTTCAGGAGATGGATGAGAGCGAGGGCCGACTCAGCACTGCCCTGCAGGAGAACCTCACGGGAGTTCGCGTGGTGAGAGCCTTCGCCCGACAGCGACACGAGGAGGACAAGTACGCGGCTCGCAATGCCGAATTCAGAGACCTTCTCCGGAGGCTTATCAACGTTGAGGCGAGTTTCTGGGGCACGAGCGATCTCTTGGCGATGACTCACATGTTGCTCACGTTGATTCTTGGTACCTGGTTTGCGGTCCAGGGCACCCTCTCGATTGGGGACCTGGTGGTCTTTCTGACGGTTGAGGGGATGGTTCTCTGGCCGGTTCGGCAACTGGGACGAATTCTCTCAGATATGGGCAAGGCGACGGTAAGCATGGCTCGGATCAACGAGGTCCTCATCACGCCTTCCGAGTATCCGGTCACGGAGCAGTCGAAGCCTCCCATCACCGGCCGAATTGAGTTTCGCGACGTGCACTTTGGCTACGACGAGCGGAGAGAGATACTTCGCGGAATCAGCTTCGTGGCGGAACCAGGCAAGACTATTGCGATCCTCGGACCAACGGGAAGCGGCAAGAGTTCGCTCGTCCAGATGCTTGCGCGGCTCTACGACTATCCGTCCGGTTCGATTCTGGTCGACGGCGTGGAGCTGCGAGAGATCGACCGGAAGTGGATGCGCTCGCACATTGGGTTCGTGCTTCAGGAGCCGTTCCTCTACGCGAAGAGCGTGAAGGAGAACATCGGTCTCGCCATTCGTGAACCTCACGACGACGCCGTCTTCTCGGCAGCGCGGGACGCAGCGATTCACAACGTGATCGAGGGATTCGAGAAGGGCTACGAGACTCTGGTGGGTGAGCGTGGAGTTACTCTCTCCGGCGGTCAGAAGCAGCGCGTCGCGATCGCGCGTGCACTCATTTCCGGAAATCCCATTCTGGTCTTTGACGACAGCCTGAGCGCGGTTGATACAGAGACCGACGTTGCGATCCGGAAGGCGCTTGCGCATCGGTCAAAGCACGCTACTACCTTTGTGATCAGCCACCGTGTAACGACCCTTGCGTCAGCGGATCTGATTCTCGTCCTCGACGACGGTGAAATCGTGCAGTCGGGGACTCATGAAGAACTGATGAGCCAGGCAGGGCTCTATCGGCGCGTCTGGGCGATCCAAAACTCGCTCGAGGACGAGATGAACAAGGAGATGACTCGTGAACCAGTTTGAGGAGCACGATTACAGCGAAGAGTTTGATCCGCAGCTCTGGCGGAAGCTGTGGAGATTCGTGAAGCCGCACAAGAAGTATCTCTTGGCGCTCATTGGCGTCATGATCAGTGTAGCGGTGGCAGATATGCTTTTTCCGCAGATGAACCGAATCGCAATCGATCGATTTGTCGTGCCGCGCTCGACGGACGGGCTGGGTTGGTTTCTGATTCAGTTCGCGATCCTCGTCGTGGCTCAGGCGACCAATGTCTTTCTCTTTATTCGATTGGCGGCGCGTCTTGAGGCCGGGATCGCACACGACGTTCGGCAGGCGGGGTTCCGTCGGCTCCAAGAGCTCTCGTTCAGCTACTACGACCGAACGCCTGTGGGTTGGATCATGGCACGGATGACGAGCGACGCATCCCGCCTTGGTGACGCGATCACCTGGAGCATGGTCGACATCTCCTGGGGCGGCTCATCAATGATTGCCTTCGCGCTCGCGATGCTCTTCCTCGACGTTCGCGTGGCGCTGGTGGTCCTTATTGTGGTTCCGGTGCTCGTTGTTGTGAGCATCTACTTTCAGAAGAGAATCCTTGCAAGCAACCGCGACGTCCGGAAGACGAACTCACGGATCTCCGGGGCCTATAACGAAGGAATCACCGGCGCGAAGACCACGAAGACCCTCGTGCGAGAAGAGGCAAACCTGGAGGAGTTCCAAGTGCTCACGCGCCGCATGCGCGACACCAGCGTTCGCACCGCAGTTCTTGGCGGGGTCTACCTTCCAATCGTCCTTACACTCGGATCGATTGGAACCGGACTTGCGCTCTGGGCGGGCGGCGATGCACTCATCCTGGGGCGGATGAGCTACGGGACACTCGTAGCCTTTATTGGATACACGGTCATGTTCTTCGAGCCGGTTCGAGAGATCGCACGCGTGATTACCGAGCTACAATCCGCTCAGGCGAGCGCCGAACGCATCATGACGCTGATCGATTCAGAGCCGGAGATCGTGGACAGCGAGGCGGTCGTTGAACGGTACGGAGACTCGTTTTACCCGAACCGTGAGCACTGGGAGCGAGCGAGTGGAGCGATCGAATTTCGCAATGTGAGCTTCAAGTACAAGGAAGGCGAGCAGGTGCTCTCAGACTTCAACATCAAGATCCGGGCAGGTGAGAGCATCGCCCTGGTTGGAGAGACAGGGAGCGGGAAGAGCACCATCGTCAACCTGGCATGTCGATTTTATGAGCCGACAGAGGGCGAGATTCTCATCGACGGCGTCGACTACCGCGAGCGAAGCATACTCTGGCATCAGTCGCATCTTGGCTATGTTCTCCAGAGCCCGCACCTGTTCAGCGGCTCAATCCGCGAGAACATCCGCTACGGGCGGCTCGACGCCAGTGACGCTGAGGTAGAAGAGGCAGCGAAGCTCGTTAACGCGCATGGCTTCATCGCAAAACTCGAGAATGGCTACGAGAGCGAGGTGGGTGAGGGCGGAAGCCTCCTCTCTACCGGCGAGAAGCAATTGGTCAGCTTCGCCCGGGCTATCATCGCCGACCCGGTGTTCTTTGTCTTCGACGAGGCAACGAGCTCAGTCGATACCGAGACGGAGCAGCTCATCCAAGACGCGGTCCAAACCGTGCTGACCAATCGCACGAGCTTTGTGATCGCCCACCGTCTCTCAACGATTCGTAGGGCCGACCGCATTCTTGTGATCGAGAAGGGCAAGATCATAGAGGAGGGGACGCACCAGGAGCTGCTCGCGCACGAAGGGAAGTACTACGACCTTTATACGAGCCAGTTCGTGGAGGAAGAGCAGGAGGACGTGCTCGCGCATCATTAGCGCTGGTGCTTCCGAGAGGAGATCATGGACAGATAGACGATCCGGAATAGCAGTTGACTCGCCTCAGCCTCAAGGACCGTCTATGTGTGCACATACCGTACGGCGCATCGCATACGCGACCGTACTCTTTGGAAACGATTCATATGTTCCGGGTGCCCTCGTGCTCGCGCATTCCTTGCGTGAGCAGGAGACCCGTGCCAATCTTGTTGCAGTTGTAACGAGTGAGGTGAGCTCCATAGCCATTCGCTCACTCCAGCGTCACTTCGACCGCGTCGTCGTCGTTCCGCCGCTTGTGGTACAGGAGACCGCCGATCAGCGCCGTCAGTACCTCTCGCGTGTTCTGACCCGCCTGCACGCGCTCCGTCTTGGGCCGGATGGCGACCTTGGTGCGGAGTACGAGAAGCTTGTTCTCCTGGACGCCGATGTCCTCCCGCTGCGCTGCTTTGATCACCTCTTTCTTGTTGATGCACCGGCAGGCATTCTCAACGAGAAGGCCGAGTACTTCCGGAGATCCGACGGAGACCGATTGGCCGGAGTGCGTACGGCGCCGAGCCACGGACGCTGGCACTGGCATCACCAGTACAGGAAGTGGCCACACGGAGCGAACATCCCCGAGCGGATCACTGACCGAGTACTCGCGGATTCATCAAACTATGGCGTGAACACCGCCGTGCTGGTCCTCGAACCATCGATGTCCGAGTTCGACCTGATGCGGAGATCCATCGAGTGCCTGGACGGACCTGCCTCGTACCTGCCTGAGTTTCGCTGGCCGGACATGCAGTTTCTCACTGCCTGGTACTCCGGGCGATGGCACAACGTCGATCTCTGCTTCGCCGGCCTTGGTGGTTATCCCAGCATTGATGTTCTCTTTGGTACCCATTTCGCCGGTCCAAAGCCGTGGCAGGTCCGGCACCGGAGCGTTGCGGAGAGATTCTCCAGGTTTCCTGATTTTCACTGCTGGTACTCCGAGTATCTCCAGCTCGTGGAGTCGGATCCGCTTCTGTTGAGGTGGAAGAAGCTGAGACGCATCCACCATTTCGCCGAGCAAATTGTGTTTGGCGTCACGAACAAGAGGTCGTATGCTTAGGGCATGATCGATTCGATTGCATCAGCGTCCATGAGCATGTCTCAGGCGCAGATTCAGATGCAGGCACAGACATCGGTACTCGCAGAAGCGATTGACGTTGTCGAGCAGGCGGGCGAATCCGTCGTCGACCTCATCAATGTCTCGAGTGTGAGCGGTCAGACCCAAGTATTCACTGATCCAATGCTCGGGCAGAACGTAGATCTCTACGCCTGAATCCCTCTGCTTGCGCCTCTGAGCGCGCGTTTTGGATCTGCCGGGCGTCCGCGCTTTCGGTTAACTTCACACAAATTTGACATATTTCTGTTGTCGCTGCTATATGAGATCGCTATTGTATAAATGAATGATCGTTCATTCATTAATGTGCGAGGCAGCATGTCAGAGATAACCGCACCGGCACCGCGATCCGGTAGTCAGAATCGCGGAAACATCGGCAAAATCATAACCGTCGTTCTGGTTGTTGGGCTCTTCGTGGGGCTCCCGCTGGGTCGATTTCTCTTGCGACCCGAGCCGGAAGCGCCAACGGTCGATCCGACCCGCGTCGTGACCGCACTCCCGGAGTGGGGGAGTGCGGAGTCCACGGTCCAGTACTCCGGGAATCTGGTTCCGGAATCATCGACTGCGGTGACACCAAAGGCCAGCGGCCGCGTGACGCAGGTGCTGGTGAGCGCAAACGACGTTGTCGTTCCCGGGCAGCTACTCGTCCAGATCGAAGACGATATTCTGCAATTGCAGCTCTCCCAGGCGCGATCTGCCTACGAGGCGGCGGATGCCGTCTATCGGCAGGCGATCCGAGGCGTCCGATCCACGGAGCTCGAGATTGCGACCGCAGAAGTCGTCCAGGCTGAGGCCGAGCTTGAGACCGCGCGGTCCGCCCTGACACGGTCTCAACGGCTGTTCGAAGCTGGAGCGATCCCCAGAAGCGACTTTGAGTCCGCAGAGAATCAGTTCAGCTCCGCTGAGACCGCCGTGGCAAACGCCCGCCGACAATTGACATTAATGGAGGCGGGGGCCGGCGAGGAAGAATTGGACGCGGCTCGTGCGAATGCGCAGGCCGCGCTTCGGCAGGTTGAGCTCGCGGAACTCCAGTTGAGCTACGCCAGCATCACCGCGCCTGTTGGTGGGACCGTGGCGTCGGTAGTGACTGAGCGGGGGCAAGTTGTCGGGCCGAACTCCGCACTCCTTTCGATCGTCAACGATCGGCTGATACACGCCCGTGTTCGAGTCCCGGAGCGGCTCTACGGATCGTTCCGAGGTCGTGAGGGAGAGTTGCTTGCGCGGGTCTTTCCCGAGGCGTATTCGGATGGAGAGGCAGAGCCGTTCGTTGGCCGTGTCTCTACTGTCGCGGGGATTATTGACGCATCGAGCCGGACCTTTGAGGTCGAAGTGGCGATACCAAATGAGGATGGTCGACTCCGGCCCGGTATGTACGTCCGAACGGAGTTTGTGCTTCAAACCTACGAAGACGAACTACTGATTCAGGATGCTGCGATCAGCGATATCACCGGAGATGCAACTGTGCTTGTCGTTACCGATGGTGTCGCCGTTGAGCGGCGCGTAGAGATCATCGACATTGCAGGCCCTCAGGCGATTGTGCAAAGCGGCCTGGAAGATACGGATACGGTCATCGTGGAGGGCGCCGCCTTCCTCGCCGTTGGCGATCCGGTTGAGATCGTAGAGCAGCGATGAGCATTCCAAACATCAGCGTCCGACACCCGGTCACGACGACCATGGTGTTTGTCGGGCTTATCCTTCTTGGGTTGTTTTCTCTCTCTCGTGTTGGCCAGGAGCTCTTTCCCACCGTCGATCTGCCAACCATGGTCGTCGTCACGACGAGTCCGGGCAGCGCGCCGGCGGAGGTTGAATCCCGAATCACGGAGGCCGTTGAAGACGCCGCCTCCGGAATCAACGGCGTCTCATCCGTGAGTAGCACCTCCTTCGAGTCGGTCTCACAGGTAGTTGTCCAATTCGACGACGGCACCGACCTGGGATCGGCGCAGGTGGATCTCCGCGAAGCACTCGCAAGTGTTGTGGACACCTTCCCGGATGGGACGGAGCAACCGTTCATCTTCAGATACAGCGCCTCGTCAGCCCCTTCACTTGTACTCAACGTTGTGACCAGCGCTCCGCAGCTCGACCTGCGAGAGATTTCGACCGAGGTCATCGTGCCCACAATAGAGCGAGTTGGCGGCGTTGGTCGAGTTTCAGTCTTTGGCGGAACGCAACGCGCAGTGATGGTCGAGCTCGACCTGGATGCGCTTATCAAGACTGGCATTCCGATAACCCAGGTCGCCAACGCCTTTGGTGGTGACAACCTTACACTGCCGGCCGGTTCCGTCGATCAGGGTGACCGAGCCGTCAGTCTTCGTGTTCTTGGCGAGTATCAGACGATCGATGATGTAGGTTCGCTTCTCGTTGGGTACCAGGCGGGCGTTCCGATCTACTTGCGAGAGATCGCGACCATTTCCATGGGAACGACGCCGGACGTTGAACTTGCCACCGCTCGTGGTGAAGAGGCTGTCCGGCTGACGGTCCGCAAGCAGCCTGATGCCAACACGGTAGACGTAAACGATGCGGTGCTTGCTGCGATCGATCGACTTGGTAGTGCCCTTCCGGATACCGTCATCGTCGAGGTCCAGGAGAATCAGGCAGTCTCCGTTCGAAACAGCATTGGAAGCACGGTCAATGCTGCCTGGCAGGGCGGAATTCTCGCGATCTTTATTCTTCTTTTCTTTCTCAGGAATATCCGAAGCACCGTTATCGTTGCGACGGTGATCCCCGTCGCGGTGATCGCGACCATCTCCCTGATCGACTTCGGCGGAATGACGCTCAACATCACGAGCCTCATGGGAATCACCCTGGCGATCGGGATGTTCGTGGACAATTCAATCGTCGTCCTCGAATCCATCTACCGGAAGGCGCTCGCCGGTCACGATCGCGCGGAGGCCGCCATCCTGGGCGCCGAGGAGGTGAGCAAGGCGGTCACCGCGAGCACCCTCACCAGCATGGCGGTCTTCCTGCCAATGCTCTTTATCACCGGTCTCGCCGGCGAGCTCTTTGATGATCTCTCTCTCACGGTTGCGTTTAGTCTCCTCATGAGCCTCCTTGCGGCCCTCTCATTTGTACCGATGCTTTCGGCGAAGCTGTTGAAGGTCACTCCCATCAGCAAGGTGGATGACACCCACGACTTCGAGCTCTCGCTCGCCGACGTTGAGGTTCAATCCAACAACCGTTTTGTGAGCTGGATGGGGCGAGGCATTCAGCAGGTGTTGCGCTCCTTGGATGACGGCTACGAGCGCCTCATCAAGTGGGCTGTGAGTCATGCCGGGCTTGTCGTTGGCGGCGCCTTCGCACTGCTTGCCCTGAGCGTTGGAAGCGTGCTTCTGCTCGGCTTCGAGTTTTTGCCCTCCACAGATGAGGCGAACTTCTCCATCTCGTTTGAGACCACAGAGGGCGCCTCCGCCGGGTTTGCGCTTGAGAAGGCTCGCGAGATCGAGTCGATCGTGCGAGAGGTCGCCGGCGTAGATCTTCGCGCTCTTGCGGGCGCCGCCGGCGCTGGGGGTGAGCGCTCGGCCTCGAATGAGGGTGTCGTCTCCGTGGGCCTGGTTGCCGCAGATGAGCGAGACCGAGATATCTGGGAGATCACCCGCGAGGTTGACCGTCGGCTTGCCCGAGAGGTCATGGACATCGACTACAGAACCACCATCATTGGGATGAGTTCGTTGGCGGCTCAGGCCTCCGGCACTTCAAGTGACGTCGCGATCGAGCTCCAGGGAAACGACCTTGAACTCCTGAGCAGTTATGCGGCTGCGCTCGTTGAGCCGATTGATCGAATCCCCGGCATCCGCAACGCTCGCAGCACGGCGCAGAACGGGACCGCGGAGACGCGCTTTGTCATTCGACGAGAGGCGGCAGCCGAACTCGGCCTCTCAGCGCGGGAAGTCGCGGGAGCGCTTCGAATCGCCTACAACGGCACGACCGCCTCGACCTTCTCCGCGGACGGCGAAGATACAGACATCGTCGTGATTCTCTCAGAAGAGGATCGACTCAATCTTGACCGCGTGGGGAATCTCTTCCTCGTTAACGCGGCGGGCGAGCAGATCCTGATGGACAACCTTATCGTTCGAGAGGACGACACCGCACCGGTCTCCATCAATCGAGACGCACGGACACGAGTCGTCCGCATCCTCGCCGACCTGGATGGAACGCGACCCTTAAGCGAGATCACGTCTGAGTTGGACCTGGCGATTGCGAGCGTAGGCCCCCCGCCCGTCGGGATAGAGCGCGTGGTCGAAGGTGCGAGCGAAGAGATGAGCGAGAGCTTCAGGAGCCTCGCACTCGCGCTTGCAATGGCCATCGCCCTTGTCTACATGGTGATGGCGAGTCAGTTTGAGGACTTTCTCAACCCCCTTCTCGTTATGGCGAGCGTTCCTTTTGCCGTCATCGGATTGGTTGGTGCCTTACTCGCTACCAATACGACCTTCAGCATCATCGCTTTCGCGGGCATGATCCTCCTGGTCGGGATCGTCGTGAACAATGCGATCGTCTTGATTGATTACATCGATACGCTTCGGGAGCGAGGCCTTCCACTTGTTGACGCGATCGTGAAGGGCGGTCGAACCCGTCTGAAGCCCATCCTCATGACGACGATGACAACCGTCCTTGGATTGATCCCCATGGCACTGGGAATTGGCGCCGGATCAGAACTTCTCACGCCGATGGGCCGAGCCGTTGTTGGTGGGTTGCTCACCAGCACGCTCGTCACACTCATTTTGATCCCAACGCTTTACTGGCTCGTCCAAGGGAAACTCAAGACTCGGATCGCCGAACGCAAGGCCGCGCGCACGACGCCGTCCGGTAGATCCACGCCGCTCGTTGAGCCTACGACAGCACGTAGCCAGGGGTAGTGATGGTGAATCACAATCGACCATCGCCACCTTCTTCGACGGTCCTCGTTCTTGTTCTCCTGGTCGTAGCGGTCAGTGCGGGTGCGCAATCGGGCGAAGTATTGAGCCTCGAACGAGCGATCTCACTTGCTCTGGATACGAGCCAGGCGCTCGAACGATCTCAGCTTGAGATTGAGGCAGCACGGTCGGGTCTCGACAAGGCGAACTCGGCCTTTGGACCCTCGGTCTCAGGGTCTGCAGGCGTTGCGTATCTCGCTGATCCGCCGGAGAGCGTATCGATCCCAGCCGGAGCATTTGGTGCCGCACCAGATCCTGTCTCGATGGAGATCACACCCATACCGGCCGAACCTGTCGTGCTCGTTCCGGACGTCGAGAACCTGGCTTATTCGCTATCCGTGTCGCTTCAGCAGACCATCTTCACCTGGGGCAAACTCACTGCTGGAAGGGAAGCAGCGCAAGCCGAGATCGAGGCGACCCTCTCCCGGCGCGGTCAGTCCGAACGTGACATCCGGCGAAGCGCCTCGCTCGCCTTCGCGGGCGTTTACTATGGTAGGTCGTCGCTCGATCTCCTACGTCAAACAGAGGAGCTTCTTACCGCCCGGGTTGCGGATGCGAGGGAGCGGTTTGAGACGGGTGTCGTGACTCGCGGCGCAGTCCTCACGGAAGAGGCAAGCCTTGCTGGGCTTCGGACTCAGATCGTCCGGACCGCGCAGAGCGTTCGAAGCGCAGAGGCGAGCCTTGCATGGTTCACCGGCGTTGCGGAGATTGGAGAGCTCTCGCCGATCGGCTTTCCTGAGTCGATCCCCCCTGAGGATGATCTTGTCGGCCGCGCAGTCTCGTACGATCCGAGTCTCTCCGAACTCAGGTCTCGAACAACCCAGGCGTTAGTCCAGGCAACGTTGGCGCGGGCCTCGCGACCGTTGCTCCCGGACATCGGTCTGACCGTTACGGCTGAGGTTCAGGGCCAAACGCTGCCGTTTGTCGAGAGCGATTGGGACGATAGCTGGGACGCCGATCTGACGATTTCGATCGGCGCATCCGCAAATCTATTTGACTCCGGGGCGAACGCGGCCGATCGTGCGGCGGCCGAAGCTCAGTACGGCCAGGCCCTCTCTGCGGTCGCCGAGTATGAGTCGGCCCTACCGCTCCAGGTACGCTCCGCGGTCGAGGCATATCTCATCGCTGACGCCAGGATCGCAGAAAGCGCGATTCGACTCGACGGTGCAGTTGAGCAAGCGCGGGTCGCAACGGTGAGTTTTGAGAACGATTTGATCACCCGAGCCGATGCTCTTTCTGCCCGCGCGGCCGTTCTTGAAGCAGAACTCAGTGCGATTGCGGCCGAACTGGCAAAGGCGCAGGCCTACTTCGAGCTCATCTTCTTGTCGGGTCTGGAGTAGGTTCCCCCTCCGTTCGGTTGCCCAATAGGGCCTACTTAAAAACATCCTCTATTCGCGAGACGACACCGTCGAGTTCAGCCTGCGAGAGCGGCCGACCCTCGAGAAGCTCCATCGCTTCCTGGACCGGGTACCCCTGGCTCTCGTTGCCCATGTGCACGAGGTAGCGTGTCTTGTCCCACTCTGGAAGGCTCTCAAGGAAGAGCTCCGACCGGAGGCCGGCCAGATCAGTAATCTCGTCGATCCGTTGTGGAAAGAGCAGGACAAGAACGTCGTCGCGATAGACCCCATTTCCTATCATGAGTCGCTTTTCGCTGTCGAACACTCTCATCCAAGAGACCCGATCCTCCGTCTGATCGAGCAAGTATTGATCGAGAAGTTGATACTTCATTGTCACTCCTACAGATCGAACCAGTCGCGAAGCCGATCGTCTCGAAAGATGAGCTCGGCGAAACCGTAGCGCCAGACGTCCTCGCCACGTCGAAGTTGAATCTGATCGGGATCGGGGAAGAGCGCGAGAACCTCGGCCTTTGTCATTCCAACGCGAAGGCGCGTGAGATCCACGAGTCGAACAAATGGTTCCGGAAACACCGCGTCTATCGATTGGTCGACGAATCGTTGCTCCCAGCCCGCGTCTACCGGTGCCTCGTCCCCGATCGGCTCCGGGACGACAACCTGAGGCTCTTCGCACGGACAGGTCGCGCACGCGGACAGGCCCGCACCAATCGCCGCGCCAATGAGCGCGATCCGCAACCATCGTCTCCCAGTTCCCATACCGAACTCTATCATGTCGAGTGGCCGCGCCGCACGAATCTCTGTACATCTAAACCAGGAGACATCATGAAAGCAGTCTGGAACGATACCATCATCGCAGAGAGCGATAAGACCGTTGTTGTAGAAGGAAACCACTACTTCCCGCCTGCGAGCGTGAACATGGAGCTTCTTACGCCAACCGCCCAGCATACGACCTGCCCGTGGAAGGGAGTCGCGAGCTACTACACCATCAACGCCAACGGAAAGAGCTTTGAGAACGGCGCATGGTACTACCCGGAGCCGAAAGACGCGGCCAAGGAGATCACCGGTCACGTCGCCTTCTATGGGCAGGTGAAGATCGAAGAGTAGGGAACGCCACCCGAGGCCCCGTCAGTTGTTGACCGCTGTAAACCCGAACTGTATTCTGGTGGAGTCGCATTAGGCCCCACGCCACTTGCTCAGTGCATGGTGGTGGAGTGCTAAGGCCACACCACTACCAGTGATGTGGCGGGATTGGTGGGCGATTAACTCAGTGGGAGATGTGCACAGGCCACGCCACTCAAGGTGACGTGGCACAGCATGGTGGGCGATTAACTCAGTGGGAGAGTGCTACCTTCACACGGTAGAAGTCGGCAGTTCAAATCTGCCATCGCCCACCATGCTGAATTTGTCCTGCCCATTGCTACGCTGACCTCCGGTGCGTGGCTATGCAGTTCGGCTACGCCGAACTGCGGGCTCGAACGCTTGCGTGAGAGCAGTTCACCGACGGTAGAAGTCGGCAGTTCAAATCTGTTGCATGTTTGGCGAAGCCAAACTGCATGCTCGAGGCCGAAGGCTGAGAGCGCAGCGCGACCCACCATGCTGAATGTGGCCTGCCCGTTGTCACGCGTACCTCCGGTGCGTGGCTATGCAGTTCGGCTACGCCGAACTGCGGGCTTGAACGTTTGCGTGAGAGCAG
>JANQQY010000124.1 GCA_028284845.1 Spirochaetales bacterium | reverse complement strand
GTACCCCAATAGGAGCCCCGTTGTCGTGGACGCAGCGCGATTTCGTGACGACGTCGACGCTGTTCTTGGAGAGATCGGTGGAAATCTGCTCGCTCTTGCTGAGGCGATCGACTCGGGACAGCTACCCGTCGAGTCCGGAACTCGGTTTCTCTCCGATTTCGGCACCGAACTCCGCGTCGACCAAGGTAGGCGCGATCAACTCTCGGCAACCATCCTCGATCGCGACACCTATCTTGGAAACTCCATCGCCGCGGTGGGCGACACGGTCGTCCCATTCAGCTGGCGACCGGAGGCGAGTCCGACCGGAGAGCGCGCGCCCGACTGGGTGCCGAGTGTCGACGTCGAAATCGTTGAGAATCTGAGCCCTGCGGAGGCGAGCAATCCCACCGGCGTTCGCGTTCCCATTGGCGTGCCGACCGCCGGAACACTGGTCACGGCGATTCCCGAGATTGGTTCCCGCGCCGCGGGGACGGGATTCGTCAACACGATCATCGACCCGGACGGTGTAAAACGTCGCACGAATCTTCTCATCGAGTCGGATGAGAAGTACGTCCCGGCGCTTGGCCTGGTCCCGCTTCTTCTCGACGGCTACGACTCCATTACGGTGACCGACAATGAGTACCTCCTCCAGGGAGAGCAGGAGGCGCTTCGGCTTCGGAGAGCGGATGACGGGACGATTCTCTTCCGCTGGCATCGCGGCCAGATTCAAGACGGATTCGAGACCGTCTCCTACGCAACGCTCATCGAACTCGAGAGCCTTCTGGAAGACCTGGCCTTTAACCTCCGCCTGATGCAGCAGGCAGGATATCTCACCGTGCTCGATCCGGAGGGACAGCTGTTTGCCGCCTACGACGTCGCCCAGCAGCTTCGCAGTGAGATGGCAGCGACCGGCAATCCACGGCTGATGGATCAGTACCAACCCAGGATCGCTACCTTCGTTTCGGACGCCGCACGTATCACGGATGCCGAGTCTGAAGCCCTCTTGCTCGCCCTCCTCGATCAGCAGCCCGCCTCCGACGCCAGAGAGCGCGTTCGCGAGCAGATCGTTGAGATCTTCTCGAGTACCCGCAACCTGGTGACCGTATACACCACAACACGGGAGACGCTCGAGTCGCTACTCGATGACGCGATCGTCTTTGTGGGGTTTACCGCGACCTCGACGAGCGACCTTGGTGTGACCCCCTTCGAGGAGGAGTACCTCAACGTGGGCGCCCACGCGACGCTCCTACGCACGCTGCAAAACGAGTCGAGTCTTGACTCGCTTCCGCGCTGGTTTGGTCTGTTGGTGTTCATGGTGACGATGGTCGCGCTTGCTCTCTCCGTTGAGCTCCTTTCGCCGCGGCTTGCGACCGGCATTGGGCTTCTCCTGGTCGTAGCTCAGATTATCGTCATGATCCTTGTGTTCCGCGGATCCGGACTCTACATCCCACTCGCAACCTCGAGCGTATTGACCTTCGTCGGCTTCGCCCTGGTGACTGCGCTCACCTACGTGATGAGTGAACAGGACAAGCGCGAGATTCGGCAGGCGTTCGAGCACTATCTCTCGCCAAATGTCATCACGGTGCTCTTGAACAATCCGGAGAAGCTCAACGTGGGCGGCGAGGAGCGTCAGATGACGGCGATCTTCACCGACGTCGAGGGGTTCTCCGGTATCGTGGATCGACTAGAGCCACAGAACGTCGTGGCGCTCCTTGGTGACTACCTCTCCGCCATGACAGACCCCATCCTCGAGGCAGGCGGCACGATCGACAAATACGAGGGCGACGGAATCATCTCCTTCTTCGGCGCTCCCCTTGATGACGAGGAGCACGCGCGCCACGCTGTTGAGGCAGCGATATCGATGCGTCGGCTTGAGCCGGTACTCAACGATCGGATTGTTCGCTCCGGGCGAACCCCATCGCCCCTTCGCACGAGGATTGGGGTACACACCGGCCTGATGACGGTGGGAAACCTCGGCACTCCGGAGCGTCTCGACTACACGATCATCGGCTCGCAGGTGAACCTCGCCTCACGGCTCGAGGCGGTCAACAAGCAGTACGGGACACTCTCGATCATCAGCGGAGAGACCTACGAAGCGGCCGGTGAGGGGCTGCTCGTGAGACGGCTCGATCAGGTTCGAGTGCTTGGCATTGATCAACCGGTACGACTCTACGAGCTTCTTGGATACGCGGACGACAGCACCTCGGCGCTTCGCGAGTCGCTCGAACTCTTTGAGGAAGGGCTCTCCGCGTTCGAGGCGAGAGAGTGGGAGCGGGCGCGCGAGCTCTTTGTCACGGTCCGTCGTATCTATCCAACCGATGGTCCGGCAGAGCTCTTTATCACCCGGTGCGACAGTTTTATCGAGCGGGGAGTTCGCGATAGCTGGGATGGCGTGATCTCTCTGACCGAAAAATAGCTTGAGATAGTGTCGTCGATCCTAACCCTGTGGATTCGCTCATCTCCGCGTCTCCGGGTAGACTGAACCATGGCGGTTGGTCGAATTGTTGCCCTGACCCTTCTTGCTCTTCTGATTGCTGCAACGTCACTGGTAGGACAGGTCGCGTTTCGAGCCGATCAGACGTTGTTGCGCCATCGGTTTGCCCACGCCGCGATCGACTCGTGGTTGTCTCCGCTTGAAGGCGAGAATGGATACCACGAGGCGTTTGTGTCGGACGCATGGTTGGATATGCGTCGGGCTCTCGACTGGACGGTGCCCATAGCTGTCAGAGATGTCGTTGAGGACGCGGCGCTGGAGGCGTTTCGCGCCGACTGGATCGTGAGCGTGGTCAAGCGGATGCACACCGTTGCCTACCTCTATATGCGAGGTCGCGAGCAGTCGATCTCGCTCACGATTCCTCTGGGTGAGTTCAGGCGGACCGTTACCGCATTGGCGCGCGAACGGCTCGACTCGCGGACCGCTAACGACGTGGTGAATCAGATCAATCAGATTCCATCGTCAATGGACCTCTGGACGGCGATCCCGGAGGCCGAGGCGCGCTCGATCGAACGATGGATCCGCAGGATCCCCGCTCTCTCGGTCGCCCTCCAGTACTTCGTTCCCGGCCTCTTCCTCGGCCTCACGCTCGTGTTCGGTCGTCCCGGCTCTGCGCTGATAGCCTCAGGGGGAGGATTGACCGCAAGCGGAGCCATGATGCTCGCGCTTATTGCGATCCGGGGTCAGAGCCTCTCCGCGGGAATGGCGCGTACGGTGAGGCGGACGCTGCCGGGTGATCCGGCGTGGATCTATGAGCCGGCTCTGGAGACCTTTGTGACGGCTCTCCGCTCCGGCATCGGTTTTGCCTGGCTTCTTATGGCCATTGGTGTGGTCCTCGTGGGATTGGGAACTCTTCTTGTCAGGCGGTGGGAGGATAGTTACGCGTTTGTCTCCAGCGCGTCGTCAACGATTCGCGATTCTATTCGAGACGCGTGATTGCTATCCGCTCATCCTACGAAGGCGCCTGAGATCGGGAAAGAGGCCCGCCCAGGTCGCCACAACGATGAGCGTCCCAATCCCGCCGCTTACCACAGAGATCACCGGTGAGAAGAGTTGGGCAACCAGACCGGACTCGAATCCTCCAAGCTCGTTCGAAGAACCAATAAAGATCGAATTGACGGCGGAGACCCGTCCTCTCATCTCATTCGGCGTGGAGAGCTGGACCACGGCATGTCGGATGACCACGCTGACATTGTCAAAGACACCGGTCAGGAAGAGGGCGAGCGCCGAGAGCCAGAACACGGTACTAAACCCAAAGAGGATGGTTGCAATCCCGAATCCGGCTACTGTCAGCAGAAGTGATCTCCCCGCGCGCTTGAGCGGCGGCAGGTAGGTCAGCGTCAGGGCCATCATGCCTGCTCCCAGTGCGGGAGCGGCCCTGAGCCATCCCAGGACCTGCTCCGGACTCATCCACGCCGGCGCGCTTCCGGACGCGGCGATCTGCTCCGCGAAGACGGGGAGCAGGTAGACCGCCCCGCCCAGAAGCACGGCAAACATATCGAGCGAGATAGCGCCAAGGATCACCTTCTTTCGCCAGACGAACGCGAGCCCTTCAGCAACTTTGCGCAACGCCCTGCCTCGGTCGGCCCTCGCGCCCGCTCGTATTCGAGTTCGCAGCACAATCGTCAGGAACGCCGTGGAGGCAGTGGCGCTCAGGCCGTAGGCGATCGCGGGGTTGATGCCGATAAGGATGCCGCCGATCGCCGGTCCGATCACTCCGGTCAGGTGCGCCAGGGTGGAGCGCCATTTGATGCTCCGCTCGAAAAGCTCGTCCGGAACCAGGAGCGGCCCAATCGCCTCGCGTGCGGGACCACCAACGCGGATGAACGAAGAGTCAAGGAAGAGGAGGAGATAGATGAGCCACACTTCACCCGATGTCAGACTCACGAGAGCGAGCAAGACCGATGTAACGGTGGTCCCCGCCATGCTGATCGCAACCAGGTGTCGTCGATCCATCACGTCTGCCAGGTAGCCGGCCGGCAGCGTCAAGACGAGCATCGGGATCGCCTGGGCCAGTCCTACGAATCCCAGTGCGAGCGGCTCTCCGGTTCGACCAAAGAGCTCCCAGCCGATCGCGAGCGATTGTGCCGCCGTCCCGAGTTGCACCAAGAGGCCCCCAAGAAGAAAGCGCCGAAAGGCGGCGTGTCGAAATGGTTCGTAGGTCTCTTGATTCCGCTTCATCGATGCCCTGCGCCTTATAGCACGAGCGGGCGCGGGACGAAACACCTCCTTTTCAGGTGCAATACGATCGTGGTTCTATGGATCAAGGAGTCACCATGAAGACACCCGAGGAGATCCTGGAGTCGCGAGGCTATGCTATGGCCGACGCTCCCTCGCCTGCCGGCATTTACACCCCTGTCGTTGTCCACAATCGCGTTGCCTATCTCTCCGGCTCGGTCCCCGCGACGCCTGAAGGGTTGGCGTTTGTGGGCTCGGTGCCGTCAGAGGTCACCATCGATCAGGCGACCGCCGCGGCGGAGATCTGCGCCGCCAACCTCCTACGCGTCCTCGCTCCCGATGTTGGGCCGCTCTCCACGATCGAACGTGTTCTCAAGCTCACGGGCTCTGTGAACTCGGATCCCAGGTTTACCGATCCGCACCTCGTTGTCAACGGCGCCTCGCACCTCCTGATCGACGTTCTCGGCGAAGCTGGTCGCCACGCGCGGTCGGCCGTGGGGATGGCGACGCTACCCCTGGGTGTGCCGGTGGAAGTGGAGATGATCGTCGCGCTCCATTAGCCCCGGGGAGCGATGGGCGCTACCTTACGCTTGTGCGAGCCAGTCGTAGGATCGCAGTACTGATCACCGTTCTCGCCGCGACCGTCGCCGGTGGGGTTGTGCTCGCCGTGAACACGCTCTACGCGAACGAGACCAGCAGCCTGCCTCGACCTGACGTCGAGATAGTCGCGGGCGACGGGATGCCGGGTCGCGAGGAAGTCATGGCGCTTGCCGCGGCCTATCCACGCCGGATCGAAGAGGTCGAGTTCAGAGGCGGTGATTGGGCGCTTCGCATGGGTGACACCTGGTACTACTGGGCGAACGGACGCCTCCTTCCGGATGAGTTGCGCGATCAAGCCGCCGAGTTTGTC
>JANQQY010000053.1 GCA_028284845.1 Spirochaetales bacterium | reverse complement strand
CCTCCCGTCGCAGCTTCGCGACACCAGTTGGATCGAGGTTCCGGAGAACCCGGACGGCGCCGACGGTCTGCGAGATGTCCCCGCTCGCATTCTTGGCGCCTGGGGATTCCCGGCTCCGTATGGGCACGCTCCCGTGTCGGTTGAGCGTGTGATGTTCCACATGGACGTGGTCGGCGGCGTTGTGGCGTCGCTCTGCAACGCCTTTGAGAACGTCATTCGAAGGGAGGGCGAGCTTCGCAGGGTCGAGCTTCTCTTTGATCATGAGGCCCACGAACTTCGCGTGACAAGCCCGTACGCGTTTAATGGCACGTTGAAGATCGTTGCAACCGCGCCTGGTCCGATCGCGGTACGCATCCCCGAGTGGGCTGCACCGGAGTCGATCGTTGTGCGGGGCGCGGAAGGGCGCATTGAGGACGGCTATCTCCGGATCGATGGGCCTCCGGTGAACACGGACATTGAGATCGTCATCCCATTGGTCGACTATTCGATCACGCTCCATCACCGGACGCACGACATTCGTGTGGCGATGCACGGCGACGTTGTCACTGCCATGGACAGCTTTGGTACCGATCTCACCTTTTTCCCGCCGTGGGAGTAGGGCGCCGATCTTAAGAACGGCAAAGAACCACTAGCAAAGCGTCGTTGACGGTTGTTCGAACGCCCATCTACGATTCTTGAATGCCGGATCATACCGTGGGCGGACAGCCCGACGTATTGCAACAGTCGGGCGTGCTGCAGGACGGCCACACGTTTCTCCTGGAAGGGAGAGATGGCGAGCTCGCGCGTCGGTTGGTCGAGCAATGGTTTCTCCCTCTCCCCGAGGCAAACCCAATGCTTCTTGGGGCTCTCGCTCATCGCGAGACATCATCGCCACGTGCACTCTTACCGTGGTCCGGAGAGTTCGCGGGCAAGTACCTGACCGCCGCCGCGGAGGTGTGGGCGCTCACGCGAGACTCTCGACTTCGGTCCCTTCTTAACGACTTTGTGGAACGCCTCGCACAGGTGCAGGCGGCGGACGGTTATCTCGGTCCCTGGGACAAGAGTCGCCAACTGAACGGCCGCGGGATGAACGCTGTACTCAACTGGCCCGATTCGTCGTTCGAGGTGGAGGGACAAACATGGGATGCGTGGGGGCACTACCATGTTATGGTTGGAACATTGACATGGTTCGAGCTCACCGGGCACCAAAATGCTCGATCGATCGCCCTACGGGTGGCCGACCTCTTCTGCGAATTGTTCTTGTCTGAGGATCGAAGCGTTCTTGATATGGGCGATGAGGAGATGAACATGGCCGTCGTCCACGGCATCGCGCTTGCCCATCGCCACAGCAACGACCCACGGCATCTCCAGCTGGTGAGAAAGCTCATTGCCGAGTTGCCTGAGGGGAAGACAGGGGACTACGTCAACGGTGGGCTTGCCGGGAAGGAGTATTGTGAGCTTCCCGGCCCTCGGTGGGAGAGTCTTCATATTCTTCAGGGCATCGCTGAGATCTACCGGCAGACCGGTGAGGCGCCCTATCGCGAGTCGTTCGAGCACCTCTGGTGGAGCATCGCCAGGACGGACGTGCACAACACGGGAGGCTTCTCATCCGGAGAGGGAGCGGTCGGCAATCCCTACGACCCCGGTGCGATAGAGACCTGCTGCACCGTGGCGTGGATGGCTCTTAGCGTGGATGAGCTCTGCCTCTCCGGCAGCTCCATCGTCGCAGACGTACTCGAGATCGGCTACCTCAACGGCGGGCTCGGCGCTCTCTCACCCTCAGGTCGCTGGTGCACCTACAATACACCCATGGACGGCGCGCGCCTGAGCTCACAGCGAGACATCATGTTTCAGTCGCGGCCCGGGAGTCCGGAACTCAATTGCTGTTCGGTGAACGCCCAACGGGTACTCGGCTCCGTCGCGCGATGGGGCCTTATGCGCGGTTCCGATGGGGCGGTCGTCCTCAACTACTACGGCCGCTCATCAACAAACGAACTCGTGGTCGATGGCACGGCGGTCGCCTTACGGCAGCAGACCGACTACCCGGTGCAGGGAACGATCACGATTGAAGTCTCTCCGGAACGGCCCATCGAGTTTGAGCTCACGCTTCGCATACCGTTCTGGTCGCGAGAGACGGTGATCGAAGTCTCCGGAGAGAGCCTTGAGACGCCTACGCCGGGTGACTACCTTCGGCTTCGCAGACGATGGGAGCCCGGCGACCGAGTCACGCTCCTGCTCGACATGAGGCCCTACTACTGGGCGGGTGAGCGAGAGGCGGAGGGGCGGACGTCCATCTATCGTGGTCCTGTTCTGCTCGCCCTCGACACCGACTACACCGACACCGACGATTCGGATCCGGAGCTGGCGATCGCTCCGAGCGGTGATCTGGAGCTCCTTGAGTCGGGTTCCGGGCTGAGTCCGCTCCTGCGCGTATCCTATCCCTTAGCTTCCGGCGGCACGGTTGCACTGTGTGATTTTGCCAGTGCCGGACAGCAGGGCAATTGGTACAGAAGCTGGCTCAGGGTGAATGGTACGGGCGGCGCAGCATTCGCGAGGACGAATCCCTTCCGTGCGTGGTGGCCTGACGAAAGGAGGATCGATGCAGAACTATGAGCTAAAGAATCGTGAGATTGAGAAGCAGTTTGCAGGTGTCGCCGAATCTGAGCCGGATCGGTTTGCCACACGCCTCTCACTCAGTTGGAGCAATTGGGGCTTTGGCATGGAGTCGCTCTCCGACTCCGCCGCGAGGCTCCAGGAGTACGGAATTGAGTGGATCGAACTCCATGGAAACCACTACGGCCCCGACTTGGGGTACAAGACCTCAGAGACACGAGCAATCCTCTCCGACCACGGCCTGAGCGTCGCGGGAGTCTGCGGGATGTTCAGCGCGGACAACGACCTCTCGAGCAACCGACCGGTTGTCCGTCAGGCTGCTATCGACTACGTGCGTCGGGAACTCGATTTCGCGGAGGAAGTCAACGCGACCTATCTGCTTGTCGTACCGGGCGCCGTTGGGAGGCCCGTGCCAAACGATGATACGGAGTTCGAGCGAAGTGCTGAGACACTTCGCAGTATTGCCCATCTTTTTGATCAAGCCGGTGTGCGAGCCGCAATTGAGCCTATTCGGAGTGCGGAAGTGAGTTTCTGCCACACGATCATCGACGCAAAGCGTTACCTAGAGGCCGTCGACCATCCGGCGATCGCCCACATCAACGGAGATGTCTACCACATGCAGAGCGAGGAGTCGCACATCGGCATGGCCATCGTCGATGCCGGTGCTCAGCTTGCGAACATCCATCTTGCGGATTCGAACCGAGACGCCCTGGGAGATGGCTCGATGGATGTGGACACCATGATTCGAGCGCTCTACCTTGCCGGCCACAACGAGGAGAACCGATTCGTGACGCCCGAGCCGCTCGGTCCTGGTGGTGACCCCTACCCCGCGATGAACGGGCTGCCGGACCCGGACACGCTCGACTCGCTCGTCTCGCGAACGGCGTCCTACTTCCGATCGCGGGAACAGGCGGTGCGTGAGAAGGCTGGAATGGGATGATGGCAACCTATGGAACGGCAAAAATCGAGCCATTTCCTGTCGTTGACCGTGCCCAGATGTCGGGAGACCATGGTCACACGGAATGGGAGCAGCATTGAGTAGCCTGGAAGAGTCGACAACCCCGCCCGGTGTTCATCCACATCTCGAAGCGCGGCGTGAGACCCAGTGGTACCTGTTTCGTCAGAAGTTTCGGACTCATAAGCTGGCACGGGTGAGCCTCTGGGTGCTGCTCTTTCTTGTCGTCACCTGCGTACTCTTCCCCGAGTTCTTCAGTCCCTACTCACCTCAACGGGTGTTTGACAATCAGAATCTTCCGCCATCCCGTGTCCGATTCTTTGACGCCGACGGTCGCTTCTCATTTGTTCCATTTGTCTACGCGTTTACGCAGGAACTCGATCGCGAGACCTTTCAGCGCATCACGGTAGTGGACACGGAGGATAAACGGTCGATCCGCATCTTTGTTCTTGGTGACTCCTATCGGATGCTCGGCTTTATTCCCGGACGCCTCAGGCTCTTTGGAGTCGAGGGTGATCAGGGCGTCTTTCTCTTTGGCACGGACAAGCTTGGCCGCGACCTTTTCTCACGCACCCTTCACGCCACGCGTATCTCAATGACGATCGGACTCGTTGGCGTACTCCTGAGCACCTTGCTCGGACTCCTCCTTGGCGGCGTTTCCGGCTTGCAGGGTGGATGGGTCGATGGTCTGATCCAGCGAGCGATTGACGTGATCCTTTCAATACCGACCATCCCGCTCTGGATGGCGCTCGCCGCCTCAATCCCTCGGAACTGGAGTCCGCTCGGCATCTACTTCATGATCACGATCATCATTTCGTTGATCGGCTGGACCGGACTCGCGCGAACGGTGCGCGGGAAATTCCTCAGCCTCCGCAAAGAGGATTTTGTGCTCGCGGCGGTCGGCTTTAACGCACCAATGCTCTCGATCATCACTCGGCATCTCATACCCAACTTCCTGAGTTATGTGCTTGTTTCGTTGACCCTCTCCGTGCCCGCGATGATTTTGGGCGAGACCGCACTCAGCTTCCTTGGGATTGGGTTGCAGCCGCCGGTTGTGAGTCTTGGAGTACTCATTCAGCAGGCCCAGAACATTCAGGACATCACGCTCTATCCTTGGCTTCTGATTCCGGGCGGCTTTGTCGTCATCATTGTGCTTCTCTACAACTTCATAGGAGACGGACTGCGCGATGCCGCAGATCCATACAGCTGATCATGTGGGCCTATATCGTTCGACGGCTGATCTATCTCATTCCCATGGTTCTGTTGATATCGATCGTGGCATTTATCGTGATCGAGCTTCCGCCCGGCGACATCTTCACGAACGAAGAGCTCCAGCTCCGCAGGAACGGGAACCCCAATGCCGCCCGCATCGTCGAGGCGCGACGAGAGATCTACGGACTCAATGAGCCGGTCATCAGCCGTTACTTCATCTGGATGGGCCGAATCGTCTTTGACTGGGACTTTGGCATCTCCGTCCTCAGCCAGCGTGAGGTGACGGAGATTCTCAGGGAGCGGCTGCCAACCACGCTCCTCATCACCGCACTCTCCATCATCTTTACCTGGGTCGTTGCCATCCCAATAGGGATCTACTCCGCGGTGAAGAAATACACAGTCTTTGACTATTCAACGACCTTCGTCGCCTTCCTTGGTATGGCGATACCCAACTTCTTGCTTGCGCTGATCCTGATGTTGTTCGCTTTCAACACGCTTGGCTGGGGGATTGGCGGACTTATGTCCCAGGAGTTCATCGGCCAGCCGATGAGCATGGCGAAGTTTCTCGACATGGCTCAGCACCTCGTTATACCGGTTATTGTCGTTGCGATGAGCAGTATGGCGGGCCTTGTCCGTGTCCTTCGGGGCATGGTCCTGGACGAGATGGGCAAGCTCTACGTCTTGACCGCGCGGGCGAAAGGGATGCCGGAGCGCGTCGTGATCTGGAAGCATATCCTCAAGATTGCGATGATTCCTGTCATCTCCACGATCGGCTGGATCCTCCCGGCCCTGATCTCCGGCGAGACGATCACGGCGATCGTCATGAATCTACCAACCATCGGACAGGTGTTCCTCCGTTCGTTACAGGCACAGGACAGCTATGTATCCGGTGCCCTCATTCTGATTCTCAGCACACTCACGATCATTGGTTCACTCATTTCAGACATCCTGCTTGCCGTTGTGGACAAGCGCGTCGTCTACTCCTGAGGCAGCATGGCAGAAACGAACACGATCCTGCGCGTTCAAGGACTCAAGAAGTACTTTCCCATCCAACGTGGCGTCTTTCGCCGGACCGTGGGACATGTCCATGCTGTGGACGACGTCAGCTTTGAGCTGACAAAGGGAGAAACCCTGGGGATCGTCGGTGAGTCGGGATGTGGGAAGACCACGTTAGGGCGATGCATCCCACGGTTGGTCGAGCCGACGGACGGTGAAATCACGTTCAGCGGAGACTCGGTTGGCGGCGAGCTCCGGGTTCAAAGCGCTGACAAGGAGCGCATTGCGGATCTCCGCAGGCGCGTACAGATGATCTTCCAGGACCCAATGGCATCGTTGGATCCTCGTATGACGATCTTCGAGATCGTCTCCGAGCCGCTTCGCTATAACGCAGATCTGACCCAAACGGAGCAACGAGATCGCGCCGCTTCCCTCCTGGAGAAGACGGGCATTCGGTCTGACTACATGGATCGGTATCCTCATCAGTTTTCCGGCGGACAGCGCCAGCGAATCGGAATTGCCCGGGCGCTGATCCTCGAGCCGGAGGTGTTGATCTGTGACGAGGCTGTTTCCGCGCTCGACGTCAGCGTCCAGGCGCAGATCATCAAGATGTTCAAACAGCTCCAGGAGGAGTTGTCGCTCTCCTATCTCTTTATCGCGCACGACCTGAGCGTTGTAGAGCACGTCAGTCATCGCATAATGGTGATGTACCTTGGGAAGATCGCGGAGATGGCCGAGTCCGACGCTCTGTTCGACCGGCCGCGTCATCCGTATACGGAGTCGCTCCTCTACTCGATCCCGTCGGCCGATCCGTCACTGAAGGGGAAGAAGAGGCGTGTCCTCGCTGGAGATGTTCCAAACCCGGCCGATCCGCCGTCCGGGTGCTACTTCCATACGCGTTGCCCCTATGCGCAAGAGATATGCAAGACGACCGCACCGCCGTTGAAGGAGGTTGCCGAGGGTCACCATTCGGCGTGCCACTTCGCGGATACCCTTCCACTCAAGGGCTACCAGCAGATCATTAGTGAACGGAGGAGCGAGCCCGCCCATGAGTGATCACATCCTCAGAGTTGAGGGACTCAAGACCGTTTTCAAGACCTTCTCAGGCGACATCAATGCCGTTGATGACGTTGCCTTCTCTCTCGCGCGGAATGAAACGCTCGGCATCGTTGGTGAATCCGGGTGCGGGAAGAGCGTGACCGCCCGGTCGATTATGAAGCTGGTGGAGTTTGAGAATGGGCGGATCGATGCCGGAAGTGTTGAGTACATGCCGACTCCGGACGAGTTGATCGACCTCACTGCCCTGGATCACAAGAGCGCGGAGATCAGAGCTATTCGAGGCGGCCAGATCTCAATGATCTTTCAGGAGCCTATGGCTTCATTCAATCCAGTCTTCCCCATTGGGAAGCAGATGGCCGAGGTCCTGGTGCATCATCTGGGTCTCTCCAAACTTGAAGCGCGAGACCGGGCGATTGAGATGCTGAATCGCGTCAAGATTCCAAACGCCGCACAACGGTTTGACGAGTATCCGCACGAATTCTCAGGCGGCATGCGCCAGCGCGCGATGATCGCCATGGCAATCTCATGCAACCCGAAACTCTTGATTGCCGATGAGCCAACGACGGCCCTGGATGTTACCGTCGAGGCTCAGATTCTTGAACTGTTGAACGAGCTCGAGGCAGAGCACTCGATGACGACGATCATGATCACGCACGACATGGCTGTCATCGCCGAAATGACTGACAACGTTATGGTCATGTATGCGGGTCGGATCGCTGAGTATTCGAGCGCATCCGCTCTCTTTGCGAACCCCCTCCACCCATACACACAGGCCTTGCTCAAGTCGATTCCACGGATCGGGTCGAAAGAGGAGCTATACTCCATCGAGGGATCGGTTCCGAGCCTTCTCGATCTTCCCAAGGGTTGCTATTTTGCACCGCGCTGTCCGTTCGCAATGGAGCATTGCCATACGCAGGCACCGCCCACATTTGAGCCGGAGCCGGGTCATCGAGTCCGCTGCTGGCTCTATGGCGAGCCCGGCGATGAGGTCAGGGCGGCCCCGCTCACCGCGTCGGAGGAAGTCGCTGGCACGTAGCGCCGGTCGCGCAGGATAGGATAGGAGGAGAGATATGGCTCGAAGACTCATTGCTAGTGCGCCTCATGTCGTTGAGGTAGAGGAGTTCACCCCTCACGCCGTTGGGCCGAACGAGGTCCGTGTACAAACCGAGTTTGCGTCGGGCAAGCACGGCACCGCACAGATGCTTTTCGACAAGGTCAACTTCAAAGGGCAGGACTTTGAGCAGGAGGGGAGATTCTTCAAGCCGGCTTCCGATGGGGACGGGTGGGGAGCCTTCACGGCTCCGATGCTGTTGGGCACGACGGGCGTCGGTGTCGTGGAGGAAGCAGGCTCCAGTGTCGCCAACGTCGCCGTGGGAGATCGAGTCGTAGGGCTCATGAAGATCGCAAGCGAGAATGTCGTTGAGTCGGACCGCGTCTGGCCCCTTGGCAGCGCGGATCCGCTGGAGAGCCTCTGTCTCGAGCCCGCCTATGTTTCGATTCACGCCGTGCGTGAGGGAGGCATCCGATTCGGCGACACCGTTGCAGTCTTTGGTCTCGGTGCAATCGGCCTCATAGCGGTGCAGATGGCGTTCCGTTCCGGAGCGAGCCGAGTCATTGCCGTGGATCCGCTCCAGAACCGGCGCCGTTGGGCGGCCTCTCACGGCGCCGACGCGGTTCTTGATCCGGCCCGCGACGATGTCCCGCAGCGGGTCCACGATCTCACCGATGGTCTTGGCGCCGACGTCACGATCGAGGCGTCCGGAAGCTACGATGCCCTCGAGAGCGCGATCAAGTCGACTCGAATGCGCGGCAGGATCAGCGCTGCAGGGTTTTACCAGGGTGAGGCGCGGAGTGTCTGGTTCGGCCGGGAGTTTCATCACAATCGGCTTGAGATCGTCGTGCCGCACGGATGCGGATGGGGGCACGAGCCTCGTGACTATCCGCGCTGGGACGAGCACCGCGCCTACTCGGTGATGGTCGAGATGCTTCAGTCGCAACGCTACGACCTCTCCGGGCTGATCGATCCTCTCGTTCGGGTCGAGGAGGCGCCCGATGTCTGGAAGCGCATTGAGAACGACCCGGGCACTGTTATCAAGTATGGAGTGGAGTTCTGATGCAGAAGACTCGTGTCGGTATCCTTGGGTGCGGCTTTATTGGAGGCCGGCACGCCAAGGCGCTTGCAGGCATCCCGGATGTCGTCATCCAATCGCTCTGCGACAGTGATCAGGCGGCGGCGGAACGTCTTGCCGCACAGCTGACCCAGAGTGTTTCCAACCACATTCCGGCCGGTGGTCCCAAACTCTTCACTGAGTTCGGGGAGATGGTCGCCTCCGGGATCGATGCCGTCTTTATCTGTCTGCCGCCGTTTGCGCACACCAATGAGGTAGAGCTCGCCGCCAAGGCCGGCGTGCATCTCTTTATTGAGAAGCCGATCTCGCTGAGCGAGAGCGCGGCGGATGCGATGGTAGAGGCGGCGGAGGACGCTGGGATTGTGACGCAGGTTGGATACATGATGCGGTTCTCGTCGGCCGTCTCAAGGCTCCGGTCTTTGCTTGACGAGGGCGTTGCCGGAAAGCCGACCCTCTTCCAAGCGACGTACAGCTGCAACGCTCTGCATGCGCCCTGGTGGCGGCGGAAGGAGAAGTCGGGGGGGCAGATCTTTGAGCAGGCCATCCACCTCTACGATCTCGCGCTCCACTTCATGGGCAGACCCATGAGTGTATCCGGCGCGATGGCAAACCTCTCGCATCAGGACGTAGATGGCTACACAATTGAGGACACGAGCAGTGCGGTCGTGTCGTTCGAAGGCGGCTCCATCGCGAGTCTCTCAGCGACGAACTGCGCGGTGCCGGGCGTTTGGGATCACAGTGTCAGCATTGTCTTCGAACATCTGGTCGCTCACATCCGCAATGGAACCTCACTCGAACTCACCTTCACGGGCGGCGAATCTGTCGCCACTGAGCGACACGAGTTCTCCGACGATCTCTTCGCCTCTGAGGATGCCGCCTTTATCGCGTCGGTGCGCAGCGGAACGCAATCGGCTGTTCCGCTCTCAGTCGGTCGAGACGGCATCCGCCTCGCGAGTGCTGCCGTCCGTGCTGCAGAAAGCCAGGCCGTCGTTCACCTCTGAAACAGACGACTAAGGAGACATCATGACTCTTCCGAACGATTATGCCGAACGAGTGTACGCGGGTGTCCTGGGCAAGATCATCGGTGTCTATCTTGGACGGCCGGTGGAGAGCTGGCTCTACGATCGGATCATGAGTGAACTCGGCGAGATCGAGTACTACGTGAATGATCGTGTGCCCGGTACGCCTCCGTTGATTGTCACGGACGATGACATAACGGGGACGTTCACCTTCTTGCGCGCACTCCCTGACTACGACAACAGCGCTGATCTCACTCCGGCTCAGATTGGGCAGACGTGGCTCAATTACATCATAGAGAACCGAACCATTCTCTGGTGGGGCGGTATGGGTAACTCCACCGAGCACACCGCTTTCCTTCGTCTGAAGAATGGAATTGCCGCTCCTGAATCGGGCTCGATCGCCAACAACGGCACCATCATCGCTGAGCAGATTGGCGCCCAGATCTTTATAGACGGGTGGGCGATGGTGAACCCGGGCGATCCTGAGCGGGCGGCCGATTTTGCGCGACGCGCCGCGAGCGTCAGCCATGCCGGTGAGGCGGTCTACGGTGCTCAAGTGGTCGCCGCGATGGAGGCTCAGGCCTTTGTCGAGTCCGACATCCAGGCTCTTGTTGAAGTTGGTCGTTCGATCGTCCCAAGGGACTCCGTGATCTCGAGAATGATCGCGGACATCCAGGAGTGGCATGCGGCGGAGCCCGATTGGCACGAAGGCTTTCAGAAGCTTCGTGGCGTCTACAACTACGAGACCTATCCCGGCAACTGTCA
>JANQQY010000045.1 GCA_028284845.1 Spirochaetales bacterium | reverse complement strand
GCGAGAGGCGCAGTCCGGAGGCAGAGGGAAGAGCGTCGTGTTCGTAGGGATCGGCACCGTCAAGGACGTAGGCGATATCGGGGGATGCGGTGCCAAACTCGCCGCTTGCCATTCGAGCGATCGCCGCACCAAGGCGCGGCACGTAGAGATGCTCCTCGTTTGGTTCCATGGGTATGTCGATATCGCTTGGGGTGTGGCTCGGATGAGTGGTTCCATCCGGACGGACGCGAGGGATGTCCATCGGCCATCCGGTAGCCGTGTGGATGCTCAGAGTGGTGATTGAAGCGTCGCCGGCGGTCAGCGCCGCCGTGCCGTCGCCCTTGTGCGCATCGATGTCGATCACCCAGGCGGTAGTAATCGCGCCATCGTGCTGGAGCTTCCGGAGCGCAATGACGGTGTCGTTGAGCAGGCAAAAGCCGTGACCAAAGCGATGATGCGCATGGTGAGCGCCACCGCCAAGGTAGAAGCAGAAGCCACGGGCGAGTGCCTCAACGCCCACCTGGTAGCTTCCCGCGAGGTTTGAGAGCGACGCGTCGAACATCTCGCCAAGCGGCCGAACGGCACTCTCAGGATCATAGCGGTTGTAGCTTCCGTCGGGATTGACGAGTTCGAAGACCTCGAGCAAGACCTCCTCGATGCCGGGTCCGTAGAGTCGCTCCACGTACTCAGGGTGGTGGACGCGCTCAAGGTCTTCTCGCGTGATCTGTGATCCGTCGGGTCCGATGGTCAATTCGCTCCGATCACCGAGGCCGGCAGTCGACTCAACGGCATCCAAGATACGTTCTCCTCGGTCGACCGAAGCTGGGATGAGAATGCCGAAGTCGGTGAGTGGAACGCGTCGTCGCGGATAGGAGAGAATCATTGCCTAAAGGTATCACGGCTGATGCCCCGGAGGTCTGGCATCGCGGGGCACGATCGGGTACTTTCAGCCGTGATGAATGTACGTCGATCTCTCATGCTTAGTGTCATCCTCGTTGCGGTGACCGTAACCATAGCTGCACAGCGAGTCGTCCCCGGCTGGGCCGAACCGGAACCGGGCGCGCTCCTCTCCGTCGTCTGGCAGGAGCGGGTGACTCCCCAACAGATCGATACAGAGTCGGTCCCGTTTTTCTCCACCGCCGAGATCCCACAGATCGATTCGTTCAGGACGTTGAGCGCTCGATTCGGGGCCGACGTCTACCGGCTTGTCTACTGGACAAGTGATGCAGACGGTTCGCCGGTTCGAGCATCGGCATCGCTCTATATCCCGGTCAGTTCCGAGCCGCATCAGGCTCCGGTGCTTGCTTTTGGCTCAGGCACAACCGGCCTTGGAGACGACTGCGCACCCTCACTTGAAAACCCACGGATCGTGCGACTCGGATGGTACCGCTCGAACATGCTTGCCTATGCGGGCCAGGGCATCATGGCGATCTTCCCCGACTACGTTGGATTCAACGATCCTTCGATCCCTCAACGCTACTTCAGCAAGTTCTCTGAAGGCTACCTCATGCTCGACAGCATCCGCGCGGCCCGGAGCGCTGCGGCGAGTCTTGGGTCTGTCGTGCGGACCAACACCGTGCCCGGTCCGCGAAGCTTCACCGCCGGCTACTCGCAGGGCGGTCATGCAGCGCTGGCAGCTGCGGATCTCTGGCGATCGTATGCACCGGAGCTCGACCTTCGCGGCGTCATCGGATTTGGATCGACCCCGAGCGTTGAAGCCCTCTTTCGCGATGCCGGCTGGTACCCGCCCAACATCATCTACAGCTACCTGCAGCTCTATGGAAACGTTCGGGTACGACCGGCAGAGATCCTTCGTGCCGAGTGGGCACGCGACCTCGAACTCGATGTTCTCTCTCGCTGTGTGACCGAATTCCAGGCCTACTATCCGGCGAACCCGGCGAGTCTCTTCACGCCCCGATTCTACGACGCGTTGATGAGCCGTAGGCTCGGCGAGTTCTTTCCATCGTTCAAGGCGATCTTGGATGAGAACGAGAGCGGACTCGATGGTCACGGTGTGGACACGCTCTACATTCAGGGGCTCGAAGACTGGATTGCCTCAACGGCCTCAAACCGAGAGTACGTCGATCGACTCCGTGCAACCGGCGTGGACGTGGAGTACATCGAGTATGAGTTCGTTCGTCACCGCTACACACGACCCGCCGGGTTCGTTGATAGCGTCAACTTCATCTGGGCACGGATGAATTAGGAGTTGTCGACCGCGCCCTCCTCGCGGGCACGGTCGAGCTCTTTGAGCGCATCCAAGAACGCAGCGTACTCGTCTCGAGGCAGTCGACGAGACTCCCGGTAGAGAAGGAGCCAACTGCCGTTGCTCTCAATCGAATAGGGTCGGTGTGAGCCGGCAAACTCCTGCAGCGGACGCCCAACGGCTTCTTTCACTCTCTCTTCGTCGTCCCCGGTCACCTGCCATGAGTCGGAGAAGCCGGAGACGTGATCGGCAACCTCGATTGGCTCAGGGACCGCAAAGCGATCCATCAGTGCGCCGAGAAAAGGTAGCTTCTCCGCTGCAAGTTCGAACTTCTCCCGTCCTTCCTCTTGTTGTGCGAGTCGCTTCGGATCCATCGGCTTGATGACGAACCGGGGACCGGAGTATGGAACGGCACCAACGGTGGTGATCGTCGTGCTCGACGAGTTCGAGCTCGACCTGGTCACGTTTCGAATCGATGCTATCCGGACAGTGGTCCACCCAAGCTTGCCGTGGAAATGGTTCGTCGATGCGGTCACTCGGCTGTAGCGAGCCGGCGCGATCTCCTCGCTCTGCTCCCGGCTCAGCGTCGGCTCGTAGGTGAGGTCGTGCTCCCGAGCGAAATCGGCAAACGCCGCTCGATTCTTCGATCGAACAACAAGCGAGATCACAATCGTGGAGATCGTGCCCAGGGCGAAGAGCGCAAAGAAAATCATCTCGGGGGATAGGTTCGACATGTCCTCACGGTAGGCTCGTCTCCGCCTTCGGTCAACAGCAGTGACAGTCAATCGGTTTTATGTAGACTCTGAGCATGACGTTTTCAACGTACGTCCTCCACCAATTAAAAGAGATGAAACGGGAACTCCTCACGGCTATCGAAGGGCTCGAGGGCGAAGACCTGACCTCCTTCGAGCCGGCAGGTCATTGGCCGGTCGCCTGGATCGCCGAACACTGCACCCAAGTCGCCGACTGGTTTCTGATCCAATCGGTGACGGGCGCGATGCAGCTGGAGTACGAGGAACAGGTGGGCAACTGGACTGAGCGGGAGCCACGAGAGGGAGATTCCTATCCGCCGGCCTCAGAGATTGCGAGTCGCTGGGCCTCGGTCTGTGACACGATCACTTCATATGTTGAACAGGCGACGGAGGCAGAGCTCCAGGCGAGCCCCGGCCGCGAACCGTATATCCAGAGCATTCTCCGTATCATCAACCACACCAACTCCCATCTCCGGAGTCTCTGGTGCATCCTTGGCGAGCGTCGAGTGGATAGCAAATGGGCCGAGCAACAGCCCTTCCTCGCATAGATGGGTGACCTCCTTGACCGGCTGGTAGCGGAGCAGAGCGTCCGGGATTGGATGATCGCCGGGGCAGTCGCTGCATCATCAATCGTTCTCTCCCTTCTCATTCGATGGGGCGCTGCCGCCGTGCTCAGGTCGCGTCTGGAGAGGATTAAGCGACGTGCAACGGCCGATCGTGCGGGCGACGATTCGTTGGACAAGGAGGAGGCGGTCTCTCTGCCAAGCGCACCGCAGCTCGAGTTCGCCGTCCAGCTCATTCGAAGCTTCATCTTCCCGGGTCTGATCATTGGTGGGTTTGCAATCGCCACGCAAACGTTAGCCCTCCCCGCCAATCTTGAATCGATTGCAAACGCCCTCTTTGTGGTCCTGTTCAGCCTTGTGGTGATCCGTTTTCTGACAACGATCATCAACGAGCTCTTCAGGCGTGCAGCAGTTCAGACGGGGACGGTCGATCTCACCAGGATCAGGCCACTTCGCGCGATCACCGTCTTTGTCGTCTGGATCGCGGGCGTGCTCTTCCTATTGGACAACCTTGGGTTCGACGTTACGGCCATTGTCGCGGGACTGGGGATCACCGGTATCGCCGTCGCGCTTGCCGCGCAGGCCGTCCTGGGTGACCTGTTCAGCTACTTCGTCATCCTCTTCGATCGCCCCTTTGAGATTGGTGACTTCGTAGTGGCCGGCGATGTCACGGGTTCGATCGAGCGGATTGGGGTAAAGACGACGAGAATCAGGGCGATCGGCGGTGAGCAGATCATCGTTGGAAACTCGTCGCTCACAGGCGGTAGTGTCCGAAACTTCAAACGATTGGAACAACGGCTGGTCATTGTGAAGATCGGCGTCGAGTACGGAACGTCCGCCACGCTTCTGAAACAGATACCGCAGATCGTGGAAGAGGTGATTCGCAAAGAGGCGGAAGCCGAGTTCTTACGAGTGCACTTCAGCGAGTACGGTGAGTGGAGCCTCGTCTTTGACGTTCTCTACCGCGTACTCTCGCCTGACTTCGTCCTCCACATGGACATCAAGCAGAGAATCAACCTGGGGATCTACGAGGCGTGCGAAGAGCACGGAATCAGATTTGCACTTCCAACTCGCAGCGTGCGGCTGAACACGGAGGCGAAGCGGGAGGGAGACGAATGAGAGAGGGCGATAGAACGATTGGAGTATGTCT
>JANQQY010000030.1 GCA_028284845.1 Spirochaetales bacterium | reverse complement strand
CCGCAATCGCAGCACTCCCGCTCGACGCCATTATCGTAAGTGACATTGGCGCAGTCCCCATCCTCCGAAAGGGGATGCCGGACGTCGATCTCCACCTTTCGACCCAGGCAAATTGTCTCAACAGCAGCGCCGCGCGTCTCTACAAAGAGCTCGGTTTCTCGCGAATCATTCCTGCGCGGGAGATGTCGCTCGACGATCTGAAGCGAATGAAGGATCTGCTTCCGGATCTCGAGGTAGAGGTCTTTGTTCACGGCGCCATGTGTCTCGCCTATTCGGGACGGTGCCTGCTCAGCGCCTGGGAATCGGGTCGAAGCGCGAACAAGGGAGACTGCTCGCACAGCTGCCGCTGGAACTATAAGCACTACATCGAGGAAGAGCGTCATCCCGGAGAGCTGATGGAGGTCGTCGAGGGCGAGGGACATACGACGCTCCTCTCGTCGAAGGACCTCTGCATGATCGAACATCTGGACGCATTACGATCGGCCGGGATCGACGGGCTGAAAATCGAAGGTCGGATGAAATCGGCCTACTACGCGGCAATCACGACTCGCGCCTACCGAAAAGAGATCGATCGCCTCGAGTCGGGTGCAGATCGCCCAGCAACCCAGCGCTACGTCGACGAACTCCTGAATGTCAGCCACCGGGAGTTCTCAACCGGATTCTACTTTGGGAATCCGTCCCAGGTCGCGCCGACAGAGAAGAGCTACGTCCAATCGTACCGATACATGGGAAGGGTTGGACGTCGGCTTGAGACCGATCTCTTTGAGCTCGACGTGAAAAACAGCTTCGCGCGCGGCGACGTCATTGAGTTTGTGACGCCATCCGATCCGTTCGTGATCGACGACAGCTTCGCCCTCTTCGCTCCGGACGGTAGGCCGGTAGATCGTGTCAGCCATCAAGAGGGCGGTAGGATCAAGACGAGTGCGGGCGTGAACGAGGGGGATCTTATCCGGCGGCGAAAGGATCCCGCCGCTACCTGATGGAGCGCAGCACGGCGAGCCTCGAGCCCAGAAGCGCATGTTGCTCGCGAAGGGGGGCGACCAACCGCGCCAGTTCGGCTTTGACCGCTCCGGGGAGAGCCCACCCGCGATAGGCCGACTCCGCCCGCGATCGCAGCTTCCCGACCTCGCGTATTTCACGGCCGAGCGACGAGAGCGCCTCTGCGGCCGCCGCTCCGGCACGACCCCGATTCGCTCCCTCCGCTGCCGAGATCAGAAGCTCGTGGAGCTCTGCGACCAGGAGCCACGCGCTCTCGCGACGCATGGCCACTTCACGATGAATCGCCCCAATCTTGGTTCTGGAGGCAAGCACATCTCCTTCATCGAGCAGACGAATCTCCACACTTTGGAAAGGGACGTATCGCACGACCGGGAAATCCACACATGCGAGCCCGCTGTCTGCGGCCGCGGCGGCAAGGGTCTCCGCAAACGGAGCTGATTCCGGCACCGCGACGGCAGTGAATTCCGGCGCAAGCTCGAGAGCGTCTGTAATCAGGTCACTTGCGTAGGCGGTCAATGCGCGAGCCCACTCGTCGCGCTTGCCGACCGCCGCTCGGCGCAGGTGACCTGAGGCGCCTGCGATCCGGGAGTCGGCTGGTGGTAGCGCGGGAATCGCGAGCGCGAGGGATGCACCACCCGCTGCAAGCTTCTTGGTCGCCTCGCTGACGAGCTGCTCGGGGAAGGTTTCGAAAGCCCATCTGACAAGGCCTCGGCTCCAAGGGAACCTCCCTCCCCAATCGACGATCACATCGTCGCCAACCGACGCGAACCCCTCGGCAATCTCGAGCAGCCGATCTGGCGTGGGTTCGATTCCTGTGAGGTCGAGGACGCGAGCCATCCGCTGCATCCTACTTGCTCCTTGCGAGCTACCCAAGGCGGCTGTATTCTCGCACCATGAGCAGTGCAGCCGATCGGTTGGCCAACCTTGGCGTCCAGATCCCGGAGATTTTCCTTCCCAACAAGAGCGTAGACCTGGAGCGCTGGGCGGTCATCGCGTGTGACCAGCACACCTCTGAGCCCGCCTACTGGAATCAGGTGGAGGAGTTCGTGGGCGAATCCCCCTCCTCGCTTCACCTGATCTTTCCCGAGGTCTACCTGGAAGGGAGCGACGCAAAAGGTCGGATTGCACACATCAATCAAACGATGCGTGACTATCTGGAAAAGAACACAGTCGCGAGCGCCGGCGAAACCATGATCCTGACGCGAAGGAGCACGCCACACGCGAACGACCGACGCGGTCTCCTGCTCTCACTCGACCTCGATCGGTACGACTACCGTCCCGGATCTCACAGCCTGATCCGGGCGACCGAAGAGACGATCGAGGCGCGACTGCCACCCCGTGTGCGTATCCGAGAGGATGCCGTTCTCGAACTCCCCCATATCCTCGTCCTGATCGACGATCCTGAAGACCGCCTTATTGGATCGCTCGTAGAGGCTGACCCTGAACGCCTCTATCAGACTTCCCTGATGTTCGGCGGCGGCACGATTACCGGCCACCGGATTGACGGGGCACTCCTCGACCGCGTCGCCGACGGACTCGATTCGATCTACAGCTCCGCACGGTCAGAGAGCCCGTTCCTCTTTGCGATGGGCGACGGAAACCACTCCCTTGCAACGGCGAAAGCGGTCTGGGAGCGTGAGAAGGCCTCGGGTTCACCCAACCCACTCGCCCGCTTCGCCCTTGTTGAGGTCGTCAACACCTACGACCCGGGCCTCACCTTTGAGCCGATTCACCGGCTGCTGACCGGTCCCAACACTGCGGCGGCAGTGCGCACGCTGGTGCAAGAACTCGGAAGCGCGCCCCGAGAGTGCCGGATCGAGGAGCTCCAGGATCAAATGGCGTCTTCGAACGGGGTAGGGATCGTGACCGCTGAGGGAGCGCGAATCGTTGAGATTGTGCCGGACACTTTGCCCGTGGCTGCCGTGCAGGAACGACTGAACCGGTTGCAGGCGCTCTCGGTCGACTATATCCACGGGTGGCAGACGGCGATCAGGCTGGGGCGAGAAGATGGAAATGCCGCCGTCCTGATGCCCGAGTTCAAACGCTCACTGCTCTACCCATACATCGAAGCGAATGGAGTTCTCCCCAGGAAGGCATTTTCGCTCGGCGAAGCCGAAGAGAAGCGCTACTACTTGGAGGCTCGTCGCATCTCATAGCCGCGATCGCCTGCTTCTGCAGCGACGAGCGACTGGAACAAGAGTGCAACCAAGAAGGCAAGTACGGCCGCAACCCGAACGTAGAGGGTGTTGTGATCAGAGGTAGGGGGGCGGAAGAGAGTCGATCCAGGGTTCTGTTCGTCTACTCTAGACTCGCCGTCAAGCCTGATCACTCCGTCGCCGTCACGATAGTAGCCGAGTGTTCGCGCCTCGAGCGCGATTCGGTCGCTGCTCCGCTGAAGGAGCTCGGCTTCAGAGATCAATCGCGCATTCAGAGCACGAAGGTCGCCGATGTGCTCTTCCAGGCGCGCGGTATGTGCGCGAGCTTCGGCTCGGGCCTGGGTGCTGTACTCCGAGGCCAAGAGGGATCCGCCAAGGTAGACGGAGCATGCGAAGAGAGTGGCCGCAAGGAGCCGGGTCGCCCACATCTCTCTCATCTACGGCGACATGCTGGAGGCTCTTGAGGTATTATTGACAGCTAGTGGGGCGCCTTGTACTCTCTTCTTAATGTATCAATGCCCGCCGCTGGACTGCCGATACGTTGTGTGAGGACGTTTCAACCCAGGAGTAGGGAATGCCAGCAAGCGAGGATCAGAACATCCAGACCGGCCCACAGGACGATAGCGAACTCGAGCAGTACGGCGTTTGGGTCAAAGCAGGGCCGGAGGACGTTGACGACAGCGACGACGATGCCTTTGGCCTCGCCGACTTGGGCGAGGATGAGCTGGAAGAGGCGGATCATGATCTGCTTGCAGTCAGCACCGATACGGACACCCTTGAAGTAGACTCGCCGCCGGAAGAAGCATTCTCACTCGACGACATCGCCTCAGATGAGACTCTGACCGACGACGGGCTCACGCTGGACGACGAAGACTCGCTCTCGCTCGACATCCCTGAGATGGATAGCGACGATGTCGAGACGGAGAGCGAACCGGCGATCGATGAGCTCGAGCTTGATTCGCTGCAACTCGACGGCGACGACGATTTTGCCGACATCTCGCTTGATGATGCCGCCTCAGTCGAGGCAGACGACGCGCCGCTTGAGCTCACACTCGATGATGCCCCGGAACTCGAAGAAGCGGGTTCCGACCTTCCCTCAGCCCCCGACGGCGACGATCTCCTCTCCCTTGATGACGATGACCTGGAGAGCCCCTCCGACGACATGGAAGAGCTCGGACTTGATACGACCATCGAACTCGATGTCGCTGAGCCACTCGACGCTGAGCCGGTCGATGGTCTTGGCGAGCACGACATCGACTTGGGCGCGGTGACCGATTCGAATGAAGAGCTGGAACCCCTGGAGGAGGCCGAGGCATCGGGGGGCTCGGGAATCGACATTGAGGATAGCCTTCCTGGCGATGCCAACGACCTGGCCCTCGACCTCAACGAACTCGACGTTGATGCTTTCGAGGAGCCGACCGAAGGCCAGGCGGAAGAACCGATCGAAGAGGCCCTCGGGTCCGACGAGTTGGAAGAGGCCGAAAGCCTCGACCTTACCCTCGACGACTCGGATGATGCCGACCTGGATGCACTTGATCTGGACGGCGACGCAGAGGTCGCCGAACTCGACCTCTCTTCACTCCCCGAAGGCGAGGATGAGTTCGAAGCCCTGTCCGAAGACGACATCACAGACCAGCCTGACGACGAGCTCCCCGAACTCGAGCAAGACGACGAACTCGACCTGGACATGAGTTTCGACGACGTCGCAGCGGTAGAGGACGACCTCACTGCCCCGCTCGAGGAGTCGAGCGCAGCCGATACCGCTGCCATCAACGACATGTTCGACGATGAGCCGTCAGCTCCGGCCGCTGACGCGCGATCACTCTCGCTCCTTGAGAGCATCGAACGAGAGCTCACCTCAATTCGGACCGAGCTGAGTGAGCTCAAGGGCGAACTCGCCACGCTTCGAACTGATGCACCAGCGTCTGCAGATCCACTCGTTGCGACTGACGAGGAACCCGCTGCCGGCTTCTTTGACGACGACGACGACGAGACGATTGCCCTCACCGGCGATGAACTCGACAACATCATGAATACAGCCGAGTTCACCGAAGAAACCGGTCAGCCGACGGAACCCGATTTCGAAGAGTCGCTCGGTGATCAGCCGGTTCAAGAGATCACGCTTGAAGACGCGCAGGAAGAGGCCGATCCAATCGACCTCACCTTGGACGATGATCTTTCACTCGATGAGGATGACTTATCGCTCCGTGGAGATGACCTTTCACTCCGTGAGGATGTCTCGATTGACGTTGAGACCCCCACGTCCGACGATCTACTCGTTGGATCAGATGATGCAGTTGAAGAGCTCGCCAGTCTGGACATCGATGCGGAGCTGGCCGACGTACCCGAACTCGACGACGACTCGGCGATCACAGAGTCATCGGAACCTCTCGATCTCGCTCCGGAGCCGCTCGAAGCCGAGCCGTTGGACGAGGAGCCGCTTGAAGCACTGGACGCAGACCCGATCGACGAACTTGAGGCCGATCCAATCGAACTCGACGTCGAGGATGTCGAGCCGGAGCCTGTCGCTGCCGAAGAGTCGGAGGCGGAGTTTGATCTTGATGCGCTCGATGCCGAGCCGCTTCCCCAGGCAGACGAGATTCTCGACGACGATCCCACGACCGAAGCGCTCACCGAAGAAGAGCAGTCACTCCTCGTGGGTGAAGACGCTCTTGAGACGGGACTGCCACCGGTTGATGATGAACCGGTCGCGGCTGCCGCTGCGATTGATCAGATACCGACAGACGAAGACACTCCCATTCCGGAGAACTTGCGGGGAGAACTGCGAAGCGTTCTGAACTATATGGACAAGCTCCTCGACTCTCTCCCCGAGGCGAAGATTCAAGAGTTTGCAAGCAGTGATCACTTCAAGGTCTACCGGCGCCTCTTCGAAGAACTCGGGCTTGAGGAAGAGTAGCGATGGGATTGATGGCACGAGCGCTCGCGAGCGCAAGTAGGACCACAGGGAGTCTCCTCCAACGCGCCCGTGAGCTACGAGAGCGCGCCGGCCTACCGCTTGAAGACGAGTCAGTCCGACCTCAAAAAAAAAAGTCCTTCGAGTAGCCTCTGACGAGGCACCACCGCGCCCCGAGTTCTCCATTCGGGGCATCCTTCGTTCGCTACCGCATCTTCCCCAGAGCTTAGAGCTGCCGGCACACCTCTTCGATTTGCTCGCCGATGAGCTCGATCTTGAGAAGGCAGCACTGCTGCTTCCCGACTACGATGACGATGTCTACGTTCCGTGGGCCTCAACAGGTCTGGATGCAACATCGATCCATCGACTTCGAATACCGGCGGACGACGTTCACGACCTGGTCAACGCCACAGAGGCCGGAGTTGCGTGGGTTGGCGAGCCGGCCCAGGAGTTCGCGCCCTACTTCTCGCGCCGTGAGGCCGCCATGCTCGATCATCTGCTGGTGTTTCCATTGGTGGATGACGGCGAGCCGAGGGCGGTCCTGATCGTGACCGAGAGCTCATTCTTCGAAGAGTTTTCGGACTCGCTCTCACTCATTCTTGCGGCGGTCTCCGAACCTGCCGCACAGACCATCTCACGGCACCGGCTCACCTATGAGCAGATCATGCGGCAGGCGATCGCCTTCAAACCCGCTGAGATTGGCATCGTGGCGGACCGTGTCGCCGCTCGCGTCTCGGAAGCGCGCGTTCTCTCGATCGATCTGGCCGACGTTGTCGCTCAGATCAGCACTTCGGCACAGCACATCGATTCGTTCCGCGTATGGGAAGACGTCATTCGCGTCCTCGCCTCACTCTTTGCCAGCAGCGGAAGCGTATGCGACGCGCGCGACCATCGAGCGATCGTGGTGCTGCACGCCGGTCACGAGGAAGACTCGGCGCTTATCGTCCACCACTGCGCCGCGTCGCTCCGGCACTACCTGCCTGAACTCAAGGCGGTTCCAGTATTGCGGTACTCTGAGACCTCCTACCCTGCCGATGGAGCGAGCCTTCCGGATCTCATCGGCTCAATGCTTTGATCGAAGTTGAACTCCTTCCGGCCCGAAGCGGCGCCATAACTGCCAGAGTCAACGGAACCTATCTCCACTCGGCTTTTGATCCCGTCAGAGAGGCGGAGCGTTTTGTCGCCCAATCGATTCCGGAGAGCGCACGGACGGTCGTTGTCATTGGACCTGGCCTTGGCCATTGCTTCCAAGCGCTCGCCTCTCGCAAGGTACCGCCGCGAACGATCGGCATTTCGCTTGACCGTCACATCTCAGAGATGGCGGTGAGCCAGGCTCATCATCAACTGGTCGCATCCGACAGACAGACGCTCCGCGAGAACCTCATTGCGCTGCTTGAAGACTCCGATGTGCCCGCTCTTGCCGTGGCATCCTGGGAGCCCTCTGCGCGCCTCTTTTACAAGGAGACTCGTTCGGCCGAAACGGTCGTCAAAGAGGTGGTCTCACGGCTCCAGGCGAGCCTGATCTCGCAGGCAGCACTGGGTCGACGTTGGATCCGGAACACGGTGCATAATCTCGTCCACGCACGCACCGCATCACTCGAACAGACAGATCGGCGAATTTCAGCATGCGTGGTCGTCGGGGCGGGACCAACACTCGAGCAGAGCCGAAACATCATAGCGCGTCACCGGAAGCGCCTTCTGGTCTGTGCGACAGGATCATCGCTTCTTCCCTTGCGCGCCGTAGGAGTCGAACCCGACCTCGTCGTCATCACGGATGCATCGCCGTTCGCCTCGATTCATCTCCGCGGACTGCCTCACTCGTGCCCGGTCGTCGCCCCCTACGCGGCGACCAGAGCCATCTCGCAGGTCGAAGCGATGGTACCCTTCTCCGAGGGGACCGAATTCGAGAAGATGCTGCTTCACGCGATTGGGCTTCCAGTTGTCCCGCCGGCAGGCACGGTGACCGCCTCGGCGCTGCGGATCGTGCGCGCTCTTACCGGAGCTCCGATCTACCTCGCCGGCGTAGACCTCGGGTGGACAGAGACTCGGTCTCACGCCCGTCCACACGCGAACACCGCGTTTCATGCCGCTCGCTCAACCCGTATTGAGAAGCCGGCAGCTCCGATTGGTTCTGCCGCCGCACTCTTCTCAATACGGGTTGAGCGAGCGGCATGAAACGCGGCGTTCGCGTGTGGACGGGCGTGCGACCCAGTCTCTGCCCACCCGAGGTCTACGCCGGCGAGGTAACTCGGAGCTCCGGTAAGAGCGCGCACGATC
>JANQQY010000023.1 GCA_028284845.1 Spirochaetales bacterium | reverse complement strand
CGACATCGACCACTTCAAGTCGATCAACGACACCTTTGGCCACCCTGTAGGGGATCGCGTGATCCGGATGCTCGGCGCCGTCCTGCGAGACAGCCTCCGTTCCACCGACGTCGTAGGGCGGTATGGCGGCGAGGAGTTCTGCGCTCTTCTGACGGATACGAGCCGTGACCGCGGTCTCGAGGTCGCCGAACGGCTCCGAGCCGACATCGAGGCGACTGAGTTCGGCGGTGTGAACCGGCCGGTGACCGCGAGCATCGGCCTCTCGCATCTTGAGCACTTGGAAGATACGGATGAGCGACTGACCGTCGAGCAGCTCATCTCGAGAGCAGATATTGGTCTCTTTGTCGCCAAATCCTCCGGCCGCAACCAGGTAATTGGGTACGAGCCGGGGATGGAGGGCGAGTAGCCCCTACGGCATGGAGAATGGAAGCTCCGCCCAGGAGTTCACCGACTGATGCAGCGCGGTCCAGACCCAGAGATCTAGGTTGAACGGGAAGAACGCCTCGGCTGAAGGTTCGAACCCGTTGATTCTTTCGGCAGCGAACTCACGAACCGCTCGTCCGTCAACGAGAAGCTCCGGTGCGATCTGCGCAAGAACCACCCACGAGGACGAGTACCACGAGGTTTCATTTACGAACGATAGGAGAGCCTGGACGACCTGATCGTCGCGTGAGGGCCGCCTCTCCCGAGCAATTGCCTCAATCGCAATCTCCCCTAGAAGGAAGGGAAGATCCTCACCTTTCGCTTCTGCGAACCGTTCAAGCGCCTCTTGCGCAAAGTCGAGATCGCGAGCGGCCGCGGAGGCGTATGCGACCTCAAGCCAGACTCGCTGGTCGGCCCACTCGTACTCCAGATACTCTGCGTAGAAGCGACGCGAATCGTCCACGTTTCCGGCGAGGGCGGCGACTCGCGCCTGGTAGAGCGGAAGCTGGTCGGACTCCGGGAAGTCGGCCAGTGCGTCCAGGAGCTGGTCCCGTGCCTCATTCATCTCACCGAGTGCGAGCAGAGTCATGATCGCTTCCACGCGGAAGTACTCATCCCACGGCTCTGCGGCTGCGGCCAGGCGAAAGTCGTCGAGCGCGCCGGCGAAGTCGCCGAATCGGCCACGGCGCAGTCGAGCGCGTGCTCCAAGGACCTCGCCGTTTCCATCGTGCACGGAGACAAGCCGATCGTGGATGGCGAGGGCTTCTTCCGGGTTCTCCCACTCAATCAGCCCGGCGAAGGTCAGAGCAGCGGCAACGTCCTCCGGATCAATCGCGTAGGCGGCTTCAAAGTCAGAAGCGCCGCCCTCATCGCCAAGCTCGTAGAGGCGAACCTCTCCGCGCTCAATGTAGGCAGGCACCAGAGCCGGATCTGCCTCAATGGCTCGTCCGTAGTCCGCAACCGCCTCCTCGAGTCTGCCGATCTTTCGGTAGGTTCGCGCGCGCTCGAAGTAGGCGAGCTCAAAGGTGGGGTCGATCTCAAGAGCACGTGTGAGGTCGCGGATGCCGCGCTCCGGATCGTCCCACGCGTTCTGCCCGCGGAGGTAGAAAGTGGCGGCGCTCGGTTCAGCAGGAAGCGTCGGCTGAGCGGCGATGGTGTCTGGACGCTCATCGACCTCTGCGTCTGCGGTAGTCTCCGGAGCGGTGGCGCATGAGGCGAGAACGGCAATCGTGATGAGGAAAAGGAGTGTCTGGCGCATGGGTCCCCCTACGGGGACGGTACTACCTAATTCTGCGTCCGGACAACAAAGAGATTGGCGTTCTCGTTCGCCTCGATCTGCGTAACCACGTCATTCTGTTCGGTCACGATGACGCTCACCAGGAGCAATGCGTCCGGGCTTAGATCACGGATTTTGTAGAAGCTGTTTCCGGATGGAGTCTGAAATACGAGAAACTGGTCCCGCATCGACCACCCGATAAACCGCAACGACTGAGAGTCTGAGGTCATGGTGCCGTCTGCTTCGAGGACCAGAGTAGCATCAACAAAGCTGCTCGTTGGCACGGACGTCTGGTACTCGTTGAGTGAGAATGATCCAATGGTGTCGACCCGGTAGAGTTGCCAGGTACCGGTCATCGTGACGTCTTGTGAGAATGCACTCACCGCTACGAGGACGAGTGCGAGTACAAGGGCAGCGCGCTTCATAGAGCCTCCGTTCTACTCTTTTACTTTCGATCACACTTGACGCTTGCTTGAGTCTTTCTGGCCTCAAGGATTTAATGGGGACGTGACGGATGCACGGCCCGTGAGCAGCGTTGAGATCGACGAATCCACTCAAAAACTCCTGAGTCAGATTCCGGTCGTGATCGCAATGCTTGACGAGAACCGGCGAGTGGTGTTCGGACAAGACCGACTGCTCGGTGTCGCCGGACACGATGCCCCGTCAAGAGAAGAACCAAACGCACCGGGAGACCTGCTTCACTGCGTCAACGCACTTCGCGCGGAAGGCGGGTGCGGCACCAGCAGCGCATGTAAGCTATGCGGCGCAAACAAGGCGATCCGTCAGTCGATGCAGCACGGGATCGCTGTCACCCATCCATGTCGAATCCGCTACGAGAACGGCGGGACTCGAGATCTTGATCTCACCGTAACCGCCGCGCCCTATGAATCGGCCGGCCAAACGTTCACGATGCTCACCATCCAGGATGCGAGCAGTGAGCGCAGGCGACGCGCGCTCGAGCGTGTCTTCTTCCACGACATCATGAACGTCGCCGGAGGCATTGCCGGTCTCGCCACACTCCTCAAGGACGCCAAATCGGATGTGGATGTGAGTTCCATGCTCGGCATCATGGAAAAGTCGGCGAAGGCACTCCTTGGTGAGATTGAAGCGCAGAGACAACTCGCTTCTGCGGAGGCGGGCGAGCTCAAGGTACACCTCGCGGAGATTGAGACCACAGAGGTGGTGCAGGATGTGGTGGACACGATGCGCTATCACGCCGCCGCAACGTCGAGGACCATTGCTCTAGACTCCACGAGTGAAGCGTCCACGTTTCGCTCGGACGATGCCCTGCTCCGACGGATTCTAATCAATCTCACGAAGAACGCTCTCGAGGCGACGCCGGCGGGGGGCATAGTCGTTCTGGGTACCTTCACGGATGGCGAGAGCATACGATTCGACGTCTCTAACCCGGGTGTCATTCCGCGCGATGTGCAACTGCAGCTCTTTCAAAGGAGCTTCTCCACGAAGGGAAGCGATCGCGGCATAGGTACCTACAGCGTGAGGTTGCTCACCGAACAATACCTTGGAGGGACGATCTCCTTCGTCAGTGACGACGCTCATCAGACCGTCTTCTCCGTTACGCTTCCTCTGGAGCCGTAGTGGCGAAAGCAAAGACAAGGGTGATTCGCGGCAAGCTGACCCTCACGGCGAAGGGGTTTGGATTCGTCGATCCGTCATCGGGTCCAAGTATCCTTATCCCCTTTGATCATATTGGCCGCGCCCTCTCGGGTGATTCGGTGGAGGCCGAGGTCTTCCCGGACGCCGACGCAGACAAGCCCGCGGGTCGGATTACCAGGATCGTTGAGCGCAGCACGACGCCCATCGTGGGCAGAATCAGCGTCCGGGGAGACTCGATCCGACTCTACCCGCAGGCCAATCGTTCCCCCAAGGCGATGGTGGTCGACAAGAGGAGTCTCGAGACCGCAGAGCTGGCGCGTGTTGGAAATGGCGACGTCGTTGAAGCAGCCTTTGTCGAGTGGAGCGACGATCAGACGCATCCTATTGGCCGAGTCACGCGACTCATCGCCGGCCGATCGGACCCCGACCTTGAGTTGCGACTCATTGCGACCTCTCGCGAGATTCCGCTCATCTTCCCGGAGAGCGTCGAGGCGGCCGCAGCGAAGATGCGTATGCCTGCGGACGCAGCCGACGAGAAGGGTCGCCGAGATCTCCGGGATCTTGCCTGCTTCACGATCGATCCGGACACGGCGAAGGACTTTGACGATGCCGTGTCGATCGTGAGGCTCGAGAGCGGGCTGCTCCAGCTTGGAGTGCATATTGCGGACGTGAGTCACTTCGTGCAGCCGGGAGACCTGATCGATGCTGAGGCGTGGAGCCGCGCGACCTCGGTCTATCTGGTGGACACGGTGCTGCCGATGCTGCCGGAGTCGCTCTCAAACGGCCTCTGTAGCCTGGTACCCAACGAGGATCGCCTTGCGATGTCGGTGCTCGCGACGGTGGACAGCAGCGGTAGCGTGCACGAGGTGGAGATCACGCCGAGCGTGATTCGAAGCAGACGAAGGTTCACCTACTCGGAGGCGGAGGCCGTCCTTTCGGGCGAGACGGACGAGTTCGCGCCGGACGTGCACCTTCTCCATCTGCTGACGCAGGTTCTCAAGCAACGCCGGAGTGAGGCAGGAAGCGTCGATCTTGATCTCACGCGGCCACAGATCCGCACGGACGACGACGGGGTTCCTGTCTCCGTCCGACCGACGCAACGTCGCAGATCAAACCGGATGATCGAAGAGTGCATGTTGCTCGCCAATCGGCTTGTGGCCGAGCACCTCGCTGATCAGCCACGACTCACATCGATCTATCGTGTTCACCCAACGCCGCGGGAGAGCGATCTCATTCGGCTGGTCGATACCCTGCGCGACCTCGGTGTGCCCTATCGCCCGGGCGACGAGCCGGGGCCCGGAGACTACCGCAGGATCCTCTCGTTTATCGAGAACTTCGAGTTCCGTGACCTGGTCGAGATGCTGGCAATGAAGAGTCTCCAGAAGGCGTTCTATTCAACGCACAACGAGGGTCATTTTGGTCTGGCGATGGATGCATATACGCACTTCACCTCACCCATCCGGCGTTACCCCGACGTGGTCATCCATCGGCTCATCAAGGCGACGCTCAAGGGCGCTCGCCGCCGCAAGCGTCCCGGCACCTGGATGCGGGCGGAAGCAATGGCGGAAACGTGCGCTCATGCAAACGAGCGGGAACGCCTTGCTACCGGCGCGGAACGCGAGTACACCAGGCTCAAGGCGCTCGAGTTCCTTGAGACCCGCATTGGCCGAGAGTATGCCGGCGTTGTTTCAGGGGTCGCATCGATTGGAATCTTCGTTGAGATCGAGCGATATCTCATTGAGGGCCTCGTGCACATTTCGCGACTCGGGAACGAGCGGTTCGAATTCGACCGATCCTCCTACCGTCTGACCGGCAGCTCCACGGGCACCAGGTTCTCGCTCGGCGACAACGTTCGAGTTCGCGTGGACAAAGTGAATACGCGAGAGAGGACGGCGGACTTCGTTCTCGTACGTGACTAAGCACGACGCGACCGGAAGCGGAGAGATTGTTTCGTTCTTTGGAACGTGTCCGCCGGATTGGTCCGCCGGGGTTGTCCACGCCGGCTACGAGTATTGTGCTCCCGACCACAACTGGCAGGGTGTGCGGGACTACTACCTGCTCCACTACGTGGCCCATGGAGCGGGGCGTGTTCGCGTCAAACGCCGACTGGTCTCCCTGGGGCCCGGTGACATCTTTCTCTTCGCTCCCGGTGAGTTTCTTGACTACACGGCCGACTCGGAGAACCCGTGGCACTATCTCTGGGTTGGGTTTCGAGGGATGCATGTAAGCGACCTCGTGGAGACAGGAATCCGGCGCGGGAAGGGTCCGGTAGTGGAGCTCCCGTTTTCGCCGGGTGTGGTAAAGCGCCTCGAAGAGATCATCGACGTATTGAAGCATCGTGAGACGAACGGTGCGACCCGCGTTACCGGCCTCCTCTATCTTCTGCTCGCCGACCTTGCCGATATGCGCACTCGGTCCCCGCGCAGCACGGCGGAAGATCTGGTACCGGAGGCGCAGACCTTCATCCTCCAGAACTACCAGCGTGAAATCTCGGTGAGTGATGTGGTTCGGCATATCGGCGTCGACCGGTCGCATTTTGGAAGGGTCTTCCGAGAGAGGGTTGGGGTGACGGTCCAGGACTATCTGACTCGGATCCGGATGGAGCGGGCAGATCGGCTCCTCGCTGAGACCGATGTGCCCATTCGGGCGATCGCCGCGTCCGTTGGATACTCTACCTATGCGTCGTTTGAGCGCCGCTTTGTTGCTTGGTGTGGGCGAACACCTACCGAGTCGCGTCGGGCTCGCCGGTAAGCCGAGTCCGAAGCGATTCGCGGTCGATTTGATATCTC
>JANQQY010000005.1 GCA_028284845.1 Spirochaetales bacterium | reverse complement strand
ACGAATGAGAGAGGGCGATAGAACGATTGGAGTATGTCTAGAAGGTTTGCACATTCTCTGCACAGGAGGAGTGGGCACGCTTGCATCGACCTTTGCCGTGGCGGCCGCTCGAGCCGGGGCACGAATCACGCTTGTCGACCTCCCCCCTGTCATTGAGGCAGGCGAGGCGAAGGAGGCCGTGCTCTCGCGCTTCGCAGAGGCGTCCGTTCCGACACCGGCGCTCCTCTCCGCGGACATCACGCGGCCGGAAGAGTTCACCAGCGCGCTCCATGCGGAGAGCGTGCCGGACGTCGCAATCAACTTCGCCGGGGTGCATCACGCGCAGATGCACCTCGCTCTGGACGACCCCGCCGAGGCGCTTGAGGCGTTCAGGCGTGTGACGGAAATCAACCTGAACGGCGCGTTCGCCTTCACGGCCGCCTGCGCCAAGGCGATGGTTGCCAATGGCAACGGTCATATCATTCATCTCTGTAGCAATGGAAGCCGCGTCTCGCTTTACGGCAGCTACGGCTACGTTGCCAGTAAGCACGGCGTGGAAGGGCTCGTGCGAACGGCGGCGGCTCAACTCGCACCGTTCGGCGTCCGCGTGAACGGAGTCGCCCCGGGTACGGTAGTGACCGATCTCAACCGTGCGCTGATCGAGAACGCCGATGGCTCGCTCAAGGCACGCGCGAGAAGCATCCTTGCCCACACGCCCACCAAACGTTTCGCGACCGCGGAGGGCGTGGCCGAGTCGATTCTCGCCATGTGCGTTCCGCAGCGCCACTTCACCGGAAACGTCATCTTTCCGGACGACGGATACAACGTTGAAGGACACTCGTGGCCGGAAGGCAATCAGGCGCTCTACTCGACCCCGGGCATTGAGGGGATCGACGCGCTCTACCGTTCGCTTGAAGCCGGCCCCGGAGGCCCTCGCCAATCCAATGACCTTTGAGATCCGCCCGCCAACGGATGCGGACTTTGACGCCTACTATTCGCTCTACCGGACGCAGACGATCGAGGAGTTTGGATCATGTGCAATGCCCGCGGAGGAGGTGCGACAGGAGCTCTTCGCCCCCGGCTACGTGTGGGAGAAGATGATGCTTCTGGCAGAGGAGCGAGAGACACATTCCATTGTTGGATACGTCGAGGTTCGAGCCTTTCACACGCCACCGGTGCGTCCCTACTGCTACGGGTATGTCCATCCGGATGTCCGAGGTCGCGGGCTTGGCACACGGCTCGTTACAGAGGCTGATCGACTCGCCGACAGATTGGTAAATGAGTGCCCGCCCGATGCACGTGTCGTGCTTCAGGCCTTTAGCATGGCGACGGACGGAAGGAGCCTATTGGCAGATCGCGGTTACAGCGAGACCCGAGAGTCGCACATCATGCAGATCGACTTCGACGGAGCACCCCAAGAACCGATCTGGCCGGAGGGGTTCGCGGTACGGAGCCTTGAGAATGGCGTTCCCCTCGTGAGCCTCTTGCAGACGGTTCAAGCCTGCTTCCGCGACCATAGAGGGAGCGTTGATGAGCCGATCGAGGCGGTCGTTGAGCGCTGGGAGCACCTCATCACGAGCAATAAAAGCGTCTACGATCCTTCGCTCTTCTGCCTGCTTGAGCACAACGGCACTCCGGTCGGTGAGATCATCATGTGGACAGGATCCGAAGAAGACGATCAAAAGGCATTTGTTCAATCGCTTGGCGTACTCCCTGCCTACCGGCGTCGTGGGCTTGGAAAGAGCTTGCTGCAATACGGTTTCTCGCGAGCCTTCGAACTCGGCAAACACTCGGTGAGCCTGAACGTTGACGCGTCGAGCCTGACGGGCGCCGATCGACTCTATCGATCTGCTGGTATGTACCCCTTCAGGGTCTTCACCGCATTCGAAAGAGAATTACGGCCGGGGACGGAGATCAGCAACCAGGGATGACGGATACCCTCGTACGCCTCTTGCATGTAGATGTTCGAAAGAGACTGGTGCCCATTCTCTCAGACGTCAGTCTGACGATTCGTCGCGGCGAGACGTGGGTTGTGATCGGCGAGAACGGGTCGGGCAAGAGCACCCTTGGCGGACTAATTGCCGGAACGGTTCAAGCGTGGCGTGGCGTTGTGGATGCATCGGCAGTCCGCGCGTCAATCGTCTCGTTTGAGCGGGCTGAGGCGGAGCTGCGGAAGGACCGACGCGAGGACACAAGCGGCATTCTACACGGTGCGACCGATCCCGGGCGGAGTCCGGCCGACCTGCTCACCCCGCGGCTCCATGACCGACTGGCGGATCCGGACTCGCAGGAGTCTCAGCTCGTTGACTCACTTGGACTTCGGAAGATTCTCGACCGAGGAATCAGATTTCTCTCAACCGGCGAGTTACGGAAGACACTTCTGGCGGCCGAGCTCTTGGCGGAGCCTGACCTCCTTGTTGTGGATGACCCGTATGACGGGCTCGATCGGGACTCTCGCTCTGCCCTCACGACTCTTCTCGCCGACAGTTCGACCAGAGAACGCGCGACCGTCATCATCACCGGCCGGGAACGCGAGGTTCCTCCGTTCGCAACGCATGTCATTGCTCTGATGCGAGGGCGCGTCACCTACACGGGCACGGCCGACTCATGGCGGAGCGGCGTCCGGACGGCCGGAATGGCGGGTGCGGACAGCACCTCGGACGAGGCACATGGGCACGACGGCCATCCTGCGGCGGCAAATCCGAGTGCTTCTCCAACACCCGCGATCCGCGCCCGGAGCGATGAGGAGCCGTCTTCGGAGACGGGGCAGGAGCTCATCCGAATGAACCAGGTCTCGGTCGCGTACGGGAGCGCGCACGTGCTTCACGACCTCAGCTGGACAGTCGCCTCCGGCGATAGGTGGATCATTCACGGACCAAACGGGAGCGGGAAATCTACGCTTCTGAGCCTCATTACCGGCGAGAATCCAAAGCTGTTTGGGCAGGAGATCGCGGTCTTTGGTCGACTCCGAGGAACCGGCGAGAGCGTCTGGGAGATCAAGCGCAAGATCGGATTCGTCTCGGGCGACCTACACGTGCGCTTCCCGGGGCGGCTCTTGATTCGGGACGTTGTGCTCTCTGGCTTCCACGACAGCGTGGGGCTCTACGTGGAACCGTCCGGGTACGAGATTGAGCGGGCTACAGCACTCATGGAGAGTTTGGGAATCGCACAAGAGGCGCAGATGCGCCTCCGCGAGGTTTCGTTTGGTCTGCAACGACTCGCGCTGATCGCACGAGCCTTGATCAAGGATCCGCACCTTCTGATCGTAGACGAGCCGTGTCAGGGCCTCGACGACGCCCATGTTCGGCTGGTGCTCAGAGCGCTCGAGGCCGTCGTAGTCCCGGGAATACTCTATGTGACGCACGACCCTTCGGAGCTGTTCAACGGCTTGACGCATGAACTCGAGCTCGTGCCGGGCCCACTGGGGAGTGTGGCTCGGATCGCCCCGCTCTGATCGCAGCGGCGCGATCCGTCGACTTTCTAGACGATCGCCTTCATGCCTTGCATGGCACTTCGGAGTCGAGCGCCCACGATCTCGATGGGATGAGTTCTCACCGACTCGTTGACCTCGATCAGCTCCCCGTTGTCGGTCGCGGGCTCCGGATAGGCGGTGCCAATGACGGTCGTATCGATCTCCTTCATAAAGTCCGCGAGAAGAGGGACGCACCGGTTCGCGAAGAGATAGCACCCGTACTCCGCGGTGTCCGATATCACCCGGTTCATCTCGTAGAGCTTCTTGCGTGCAATGAGGTTGGCGATGAGCGGAACCTCGTGGAGTGATTCGTAGTAGGCACTCTCTTCCTTGATTCCGCTCCGAACCATCGTCTCGAAGGCGAGCTCGACGCCCGCCTTTACCATCGCGACCATCAAGACACCATGAGTGAAGTAGTCCTGTTCCGGGATCTCGCTCTCCGTGGCGGGTGTCGTCTCGAACGCACTCTTCCCGGTCTCTTCTCGCCACCCAAGAAGGTCGGCGTCGTCCTGCGCCCAATCATCCATCATGGTCGAGCTGAACTCGCCGGAGAGAATACGGTCCATGTGCTCCACGTAGAGCGGCGTCATGATCTCCTTGAGCCGATCGGCGAGCTCAGAGGCGATGATCTTGGACGGGTTGGGCAGGCGATCCATCATGTGCGTGATCCCGCCGAGTTTGAGCGCCTCGGTAATCGTTTCCCAGCCGAACTGCACAAGCTTGCTTGCGTATCCGGCATCGACCCCCGAGGCCACCATCTTGTCAAAACAGAGGAGCGAACCGGTCTGAAGCATGCCGCAGAGAATGGTCTGCTCCCCCATGAGGTCGGATTTGACCTCGGCGACAAAGCTGGACGAGAGCACACCGGCACGGTCGCCTCCCGTGCCTGCAGCGTACGCCTTAGCGATCTCAAATCCATCGCCATTGGGATCGTTTTCTTCGTGAACCGCGATCAGCGTCGGGACGCCAAAGCCGCGCTTGTACTCTTCCCGCACTTCCGTGCCGGGCGCCTTCGGAGCAACCATGATCACGGTGAGATCCTCACGAATCTGCATCCCCTCTTCCACGATGTTGAATCCGTGGGAGTAGAGAAGTGTCGCTCCCTGCTTCATGAGCGGCATGACGCTCTGCACTACCCTGGTGTGCTGCTTGTCCGGTGTTAGATTGCAGACCAGATCGGCTTGCGGAATCATCTCTTCAAGCGTGCCGACTTGGAAGTTGTTCTCTGAGGCGTTCTGGTACGACTGTCGCTTCTCCTCGATCGCCTTCGCACGAAGTGCGTATGAGACATCGAGACCGCTGTCCCGCAGATTGAGACCCTGGTTCAGGCCCTGGGCGCCGGCGCCGACAATCACGATCTTCTTGCCCTTGAGCTTGTCCACTCCGCTGAATTCAGAGCGATCAAGCAGCCGACACGTCCCAAGCTGCTCGATCTGCCGCCGGAATGGTAGCGAGGAGAAGTAGTTCATAAATCCTTCCTTGATCGATACGGTCCGGGCAGGGTACCCGTTCACCCGGGGCCTGTCAATTTTCCGAATTGCCTCATAAGTTTTCTAGCCGAAAGAGTGCCGTTGCCTCAAAACTCGAATCTAGTCGACCGTGGGCGGTGGAGGCCCGTGGATGGAGATG
>JANQQY010000267.1 GCA_028284845.1 Spirochaetales bacterium | reverse complement strand
GCAAAGGTGCCACCCCAGATGACGGTCGCGAGCACTAATGCCAGCTCGGCCCCTGTCCGGCGCTGCATCATCGGAAGCTACAACCACGACAGTCAAAATCGAAGTGTTGAAAACGCCTCTTCTGCGACATATTGTAGTCGAGGGGTGGCTATGAGATTGCGACTGCTTGGCATACTCGCTGCTGTGCTGTTGGTAGCGGCATGTGCGACGATTCCGCCGTCGGCTGATGATGACAAGGTGTTGGAACTCGTCGATCTGTGGAACGCTACTTCAGCCGCTGAGTTCTCTTCCCGAGTTGGTAATCCCTTTCTCTTTGGCACTCAGGTGCTCTCCAGCAGCGCCGATATCGAGGCCGTTCTCGCTCGGGCGAAGGCGAACGGACTCTTGCTGACCCCGGAGATCGTGGGCAGTTCGGACTCAGTCTCCGTTGATGGTGTCGATCGCTTTGGCGTTGGAGTCTTCGCCGAACAGCTTCCGCCGGATGCACGGCACGTTCTTGTTCCCAGTACGGCTGGAACGGTCTCGCTTATTGTTGGTGGAGAGGCCGAGGGACTTCCGATGCTGCTCGGCATCCAGAGGAGAAACTGATGAAGCGATCGATTGCACTCGTCTGGATACTCTTACTGGTGACGGCATTCGCAGTCGCGCAGGACGCAACGATCGTATTCGTCGATGGCTTTGTCGACATACAGACCGAGGCGGGCGCGGTCTTCCCTGCCGATTTTGGTGACGAGCTTTCCGCAGGAGATCGAGTCATCACCGACCGCGACGGCGAGGCAGAGCTCGAGCTTGGCACCGGAGGCGATGTGGTTGTCGCTCCGGACACGGTCTTTATCGTTGGAGCAACCACCACACCATCCGGACAACGAACAGGCCGCCTTTCGGCTGCGATTGGCAGTTTTTCGTTCCGGTTTAATGCGGCCATCGGCAATGAGCCAAGGGTTGGCTCCACCACTTCGGTAGCGGGAGTTCGTGGCACAGAGGTCCGTGTCTACACCGGAAGCGACGGAACCACACGGTTCGAGGTTATTGAAGGCTTGGTCGAGATCACCGACGGCGACACCGTTGTCAGTCTCGCCGCCGATGAGGCCGTTGAGGTCGCTCCGGGAAGCGGAGCCGGAAACGTCTTCGCCTTTCTTGAGCAACCTATCAACTATGCCGCCTGGAATGCAGCGCTCGTTGAAGACTTCCTCGCCGATCCCATCGATTCCCTTGATGGCGTCAGCATTGAAATGGCGGAACTGCTCGCGGAGATCGAGCGACGGGCGCCCGGCATTGAGGAGCGACTGGCACAATCGGATGCCCTGGGCGAGGAACTCGTTAAGATCGGTGAAGAGAACGGAACCGAAGCCCGTCAGGAGTTCCTCCGGGAGACGGTCGCTCCGTTCAGGAATGAGCTTCGAGACGACTTTGTCGACTTCCGCTTTGTTGTTCTCTCCGCGCTCTCGCTCCGCCAGTTTGTCGTGGCGCGAATGGCAGGAGAGATGGACGCCGCCTACTTCCTCAACCCGGGAGATCCCGTCTACCGATCGTTCTTGGACGATCTCGAGCTTCTCGATGATCGATTCGAAGAGGTAGTCGTGCCCTGGCTCGTTCCCAGCGACCTGTAGGAGAGTTTATGAACCGCGCTTATCGTGCAATTGTGATCGTAGCCGCCACGGCGATTGTTCTCGCCGGATGCGACCCGCTTGGCTTGTTGCCACTCGACGCGGAGGCAAGAGTCGCCGCGTTTCTCTCTGAGCTCAATGCCGACGACATTGACTACGGGGCTCTGCGAGACAACTTCTCGCCGGATGCAAACGACTACGGCTCAATGAACACTGCGGCGTATTGGAGTGCCACGACCGTATTTAATCCTGCGACCGAGGCTCCCTTCGCCGTCTCTGGCCTGACCGCCGGCGGTAGCATCAGCTACGGCAGTGCGGAGATCTACACCGGCACGCTTACGTCGACCACCTATCCCGGTGGGGTTGAGGTGCAGTTCGCCTTTGTTGAGGACGATGATCTCCAGAACAACATGCTGATTCGCGCCATCGTTCCGGATTTTGGCGTCACGGCCTCAGATCCACTCGACAACGTAATCATCCGCTAAGAGACGGGCGTGCGGCTACCGGTAGCTCAACCGGTAGCCGTATTGAATCGAGTTCGCGCCTTCGATGGGGCGAAGAATCGACACCAGGAGTTCGGTCCCTGCCGGAACGTCGCTCTCCACCGTGATCCCCGCGTCAGAGTCGAGACCGCGAAGCTCGAACTGTATCGTGGCGGCTATGTCGCGATCGAGTCCATTCTGTAAGAAGACCAGGAAGGTCAGATCAATCTGCTCAATCCTGACATCAACGCCGGATGTGCCGGCCGGCTCGGCATAGCTCTCGTAGTCGGCCAGGGTGATGTTTCGGCCGAGCAGCTCCTGGAAGGCGTCGCCTCCGGGATGATAGGCGTAGTAGAACAGACCTTCCACAGGGTCGATCGCCTCCCCCTCGCGCCCGCGGAACCGAAATGGAATCGACAGCATTCGACCGTCCGGATACGGCAGCCGCACGTCAAAGTGAAGGTGCGGACCGGAAGAGCGGCCGGTATTGCCACTGAGCCCAATGACGTCGCCGGCCCTCACGCTGTCGCCGGGCTCAACCAGCGCGCCGCCGTACTGTAGGTGGACGTAGTTCGCGAAGCTACCGTCGTCGTGCATGATCAGGATGTAGTTCCCGTCTCCGCTGTAACTCGCGCTTCGCCCTCCTCGGCGTGAATCCTCCTTGATCTCAGCCACGAAGCCGCCGCGTGCCGCAAAGATCTCGGTACCAATCGGCATCTCAAAGTCGACCGCGAACTCGTTCTCCCCAAAATGCGTGAAGTCACCTTGAAAGCCCTGAGAGAGTCTCCGCTTGTCGCCGTGGGCGAACGGGATCAGGTAGAGGTAGTCGTCATCGTGTGAGGCGGTGAATGGGTTCCCACGCGCATGGATGTAGGAGACGCTATACCCGATTCGACCGCTTGAACGAGTGGGTACGAGTCGGAGCAGCTCGACGTTCTCCGCGCCCGGTTCGAGTTCAATGCCGTAGGGGAGCTCGACGTCGGTCTCCATGTTGATCAGATTTGGAAGATCGACGCTAAGGTAGACAGGAATGATGTGATCGCTTGAGGCGACGAGGATCACGCTCCCGTCGTCCTGGTTCACGCCCTCAACGGAGACGAGGTCTTGTTGTGCGGTCACCGGAGACGCTCCCAGCGCTGCAATAATCACCACCATCAACCCAATCATGGCCCGAATCTACTTCCCGCGTGACAAAGTGTCAGCCACTCGGGATAATGCCGCGGAGGCCGCGTGGCACACGTTGTAGTTCCCGAAGCAGAAGAAATCCTCGACAAAGAGTACCCCGTACTCGACAAAGGTTTTGTCCGACTGGTCGACTATCTCGGCGGCGATCAGAGAATCGTTCAGTCAGCCAGGGTCAGTTATGGCGAGGGGACAAAGAGCTATCGCAAAGACGCCGCGCTTATCGACTACCTTCTGCGGCACGAGCACACCTCTCCCTTTGAGCAGGTCGTCCTGACCTTCCACACCAAGATGCCGGTCTTTGTCGCGCGGCAATGGGTGCGACATCGCACGGCGCGACTCAATGAGATCAGCGGACGCTATTCGGTCATGAAAGACGAGTTCTACGTTCCGGCCACGGAGGATGTCGCCCTGCAGAGTGAGGACAACAAGCAGGGGCGGTCGGACGCGACGATTCCAGAAGAGCGCGCAACCTCGATCAGAGAGCGACTCGCCACAGACCAGAAAGAGGCGTACCGCTCCTACTCGGAGCAGCTTGACGAGGGACTGGCTCGGGAGCTTGCCCGGATCAATCTGCCACTTAGTCTCTACACCGAGTGGTACTGGCAGATCGACCTCCACAATCTGTTCCACTTCCTCCGCCTCCGGATGGACTCACACGCACAGCTCGAGATCCGTCTCTATGCCAACGCGATGTATGAGATCGCCCGCAAGGTAGCGCCCGCAGCCTGCGAATCGTTTGCGAACCATCGGCTTGGCTCGGTCCGATTCTCCGCCGCCGAGTTTACGGCGCTTCAATCTGTGCTCGGGGGTGGATGCGATCCGAAGGATGCCGGGGAGCGGGCGGGTCTCAACGGCCGATCACTCGATCGCTTCCTTTCGAAGCTAAAGGACGGATCGCAGGCGTGACCGTCCGAACGGCGCGGTGGGGAGTCTTCCTGCTCGCGCTCTCCGGCCTGTTTGCGGCCGGAATGGGTGTGCTCGCCGTCGTTGTTGGGTGGCCTCCCAGCCACAACCTGACCCGGACCGTCATGCCGTTGATTGCCTTCACTCTGGGTCTCGCGGCCCTCTTCGCCGGGCATGTTTCCTACCCACGCGTTCAGAATCTGAAGGTCTACTTAGCCGGATACAGCGTCGGGCTCCAGAGCATCGCCTACGCCGTACTGGTTGGAACAGCCTCGTGGATGAGCGTTGAGAGAGTCCCGGTTCCCCCCGTCGGCTTCGCGCAACTCGTCTTGCTGATCGCGCTCGCCATGAGCGTCGTCTACACCTTTGTGCAACCCTTTCCAACCTATCGTTCGACACGCGTGACGACCTGGTCGATCATTGGTGCGCAGCTCGCACTCCTGGTCCTCGCCAGGTTCCTTCCCGCCACATTTCCGTATCTGCGCCGACTTGTGCCGTCCGAGCTCATCTCCTGGCACTCATTGCTTATCGTGATTGTGACAATCGCCGTGATCCTGGCCAACGTCCTTCAAAAGCCCAGGAGCTTCTACCTGCGCGGCGCCGTCTCCGGTCTGGCTCTCCTTGCAGGCGGCTCATGGCTCCTCCCCCGCCTGCTTGAGGCAATTGGCTCTGATCCATTCTCAACTCTGGTTATTGCCCAACTCTACGCCGCGGTTGCACCACTCTTCCTGGTAGTTGCAATTCTCGCTCACGTTCTTGCCAGAATGGAGCACCGCGTCTCCTACGACCCGCTCTTGCAGATCTACAATCGGCACTACGCCAATCAGATCCTTGAAGAGCACTCCCACGTCCCCACACGACCTCCGTTTACCGTCATGATGATCGATATCGACCACTTCAAGCAGGTCAACGACACCCACGGTCATCAGGCCGGCGATCGTATCCTCTTTGCGATCGCACAGGAGATCCAGAAGGGGGTCGTGCCCGAGGGCATCGTATGCCGGTATGGAGGCGAGGAGCTGATCGTCTTTGTGCCGGGACGCACTGCGCGCGACGTGGTTCCTCTTGCTCAGCGCCTTCGAACGCAGATTGAGCACCTGGAGACTACCTTCCGAGCAAAACGCATCAGTGTGACCGTCTCCATTGGGCTTGCCGACCGTCGATCTCTCAAAGAGCAGCTCATGCACGTCGTACATGCCGCAGACAAGGCGCTCTACATAGCCAAGGAGAAGGGCCGCAATCAGGTTCGGCTGGTCCGGTTCAAGCACGCCTGAGCGAACTTGATCCTGCACCACCATTGACGTAGTGTCAGCGTATGCCAAACAGCGAAGGTCAGAAGCGTCTTGCCGTCCTTATTGATGCGGACAACACGCAGCCTGCCATTATTGATAGCCTCCTTGAAGAAATCGCGAACTACGGAATCGCAACCGTCAAAAGAATCTACGGTGATTGGACCGGATCCCACCTCAAAGGCTGGAAGGAGATGCTCCTCGAGCACGCGATTCAGCCCATTCAACAGTTTGCCTACACGCGCGGAAAAAACGCCACTGACAGCGCGATGATCATCGATGCGATGGATCTCCTCTACACGGAAACGATGGATGGATTCTGCATCGTCTCGAGTGACAGTGACTTCACGCGACTTTCAGCACGGATCCGTGAGGCCGGGTTGATCGTCTACGGATTCGGGGAGCAGAAGACCCCCAAGGCCTTTGTCGGTGCCTGCGATCGATTTATCTTCACGGAGATCCTTCGGAAAGAAGACGAGAAGGGCGGGGGCAACAGCAAACCGCAATCCGCGCGTGAACTCAAGTCGGACTCCCGTCTGGTCAATCTCTTGCGCAATGCATGCGAAGACAGTGCGGATGAGACCGGATGGGCCAACCTCGGCACTGTTGGACAGAACGTGGCGAACAAGGCGCCGGAGTTCGATCCTCGAAACTGGGGCTACAAGAAGCTCGGCGAGCTGGTGAAGGCGATCGATCTCTTTGTGATTGATGAGCGCCAGGTCGTGAACTCTTCCTCCAAACAGGTCTACATACGGGACAAGCGAAGGAAGTAGCATGCTCGAGGGCTTCTCACTCACGGCGCTTCTCGAGACTTGGTTCGCCACCTTTGGTCTTGAAGGACCCCTCGCCACCCTGATCGCTCGGTCGGCGATCGTGGTTCTGATCCTCGCTCTCAGCATCCTCGGTTACTTCATCGCGAAGCGGGCGATCGATACGATCGCGAAGCACGTCGTTCGGCGCACGAAGACCACGTGGGATGACATCGTCTATGACAGTGGGGTTCTGAATAGACTCAGCCGGATTGCTCCGGCGTTGGTCATCTACTTCACCAATCCATTGGCGATTCCTGAGGTCGAGTGGCTCACCGTCGCCATCCAACGCATCTCCATCGCCTACATGATTGGCGTCATGGTCACGGTAATCGACGCCCTGCTCGAGTCGGCGAACGAGATCTACATGGAGCACTTCGAGCAGGCGAAACAACGCCCGATCAAGGGCTACGTCCAGCTCGTCAAAATCTTTGTCTACATCGTAGGGGTGACCCTGATCGTTACGACGATCTTGGATCGGTCTCCGCTGGGTATCCTCAGCGGTGTGGGTGCCCTGAGCGCCGTCCTGCTTCTCGTTTTCCGGGATTCCATTCTCGGGTTTGTGAGTTCGATTCAGCTCGCCGGCAACAACATGGTTGCCATTGGAGACTGGATTGAGATGCCGAAGTATGGTGCCGACGGCGATGTGATTGACGTCACGCTCCAATCGGTGAAGGTGCAGAACTGGGACAAGACGATCACGACCATCCCAATCTACGCTCTCGTGAGCGACAGCTTCCGCAACTGGCGTGGCATGAGCGAGTCCGGCGGTCGCCGGATCAAGCGTTCGATCAGCATCGATCTCAACAGCGTCCGGTTCTGCACGCCGGAGATGATCGATAGGTTCAAGAAGTACATGCTCATCAGCGACTACGTCGCAACCCGCGAGGCTGAGATCGACGAGTACAATCGCGCGCATGGCCTGGAGGCGACGGATCATGTCTCGTCTCGCCGGATGACCAACATTGGCACCTTTCGCGCCTACATCGCTGCCTATCTTCGAGCCAATCCCAAGATTCACCGGGAGATGACCTTTCTCGTTCGTCAGCTCCCGCCCTCTCCAACCGGAGTACCTATCGAGGTCTACGTCTTCAGCAACGATCAGGTCTGGGCGAATTACGAGAGTATTCAAGCCGATATCTTCGATCATCTTCTCGCAGTGGTGCCCGAGTTCGGGCTCCGCGTCTTCCAACAACCCAGCGGAGCCGATGTCGATCGACTCGCCGGGTCATTCGCTTCTGTTCGGCGGGAATCGTGAGAGGCCGATACCGACCCAAGCCGCTCGACTATGCGGCGCTGCTGCTCTCAGTGATCACCGTTGTGGGTGCGGGACTCTACGCCTACGGCGATCGAGCCGAGCCGAGTGAGATATCAATCGAGAGCGACGAGGGGACCTTCTTGTTTCCGCTCGATGTCGACCGGCTCGTCTCCGTGCAGGGCCCGATTGGCGCGACGCAGATCGAGATCCAAGACGGTCGGGTCCACGTGCATGAGAGCCCGTGTCGCGACAAGATCTGCATTGCGGCGGGGTGGCTCGAGGCCACAGGGCAGTGGACCGCCTGCCTCCCCAACCGCGTGTTCCTTCGCGTAGAGGGTGGGCCAGTGGAGAATGGTGTTGACGCGCAGACATTTTAGCCCTCGTCGAATACGTCGCATAGCCTCATCTTGGCCCCTCGCCCTCCTTGCAGTCGCGAGCCTGGTAGTGGCCTCCTGTGACGGCGTGCGTGCCGATCCTAACGCGGAGTTTCGCGATGGGCGCTATGTCGCCGCTTACGAAAACGCGCGCGCGGACGGGTGGCGACCCTTTGTCGAGCTGCGCGTTCGCGCCGGACGCCTGCATTCCATCTGCTTCGATGCAACGCTCTTGGACGGGACGCGGATGCTCGAGTCCGAACGCTACCTGGAGGAGTACCGGCTGGCCAACAACGTCGACCTTGGGAGCTATCTCTCTGAGCAGATCGAAGCGGTGCTCGCGAGTCAGGCGCTTCACGTCACTGCGTCAGCGGAGGCAGTTGAATGGTCGTTCGCACTCTTTGATCTTCTCTCGCAGGTGATTCCGGCGGCGCGCGTTGGGCTCACCGTCGATGACGCCGGTGTGGCGCTCGTCGCCACGAACGAACCGTACGTTGCCACCGATCCCCCGGACGAGCTCGGCTGGAGCGCTGCATTGCTCGCCGTCTACTTCGAGGGCTCCGTCGTTGCTGCCGACTACAGGGAGGCTTCCTATCTCCCCGACGGGACGATCGCCGCGAAGCGCGATGACCCCGGCTACCAGTCGGATTACGAGCGGCTCGTTGGAACGACCAATCAAGCCGTAGCGGATGAGCTTGTTACCGGGATCATCCAGGGCAACGTTCCTGATGCGATCACCGGTGCAACGATTACCGCCGATCGATTCTCCCGGCTGGCGGCGGTTCTTGAGGCGAGGCGTGCCACTACGACTCTCCCTGAGCGCCCATGCCGGTAGTCACTCCGCTGGACGAAACTCGTCGTTTGTCAGTGTGAAGTACGCTCCCATCCCGGACGAGAGGTATACGACATCGTCACTGGTTACGAACGCCGCCTCAATGTCTTCGAGACTCTCGACGAGCTCGAGACCCTTCTCCAGACCAACGGCAAAGACCGCGGTCGACAAGGCGTCCGCGCGAAGCGATTCGGAGGTCACGATCGTCACGCTCTCAAGGCCGTTCTCCACCGGAAAACCGGTCTCGGTATCGAGAATATGATGGTAGCGGACTCCATTCTCTTCGAAGTAGCGCTCGTAGGTGCCTGACGTCACCACGGCGCGGTCGGTGAGTTGAACGATCCCCAGGAAGGTGCCGCGCGGCGCATCGGCATCCGGAACCTGAATCCCGATTCGCCACGGCGTCTCGTCGGGCTTCTCCCCAACGACCAGGATATTGCCTCCAAAGTCCAAGAGCGCAGACTCGACGCCGGACTCCTTGAGGATCCGTGCCGCCTCATCCGCTGCATACCCCTTTGCAATCCCACCCACGTCGATTCCCATACCCTGACTGGGCAGATAGAGCGTTTCGTCGCCCACTTCAACAGCTGTATAGTCCACGACGGAGAGGGCTGCCTCGAGCGCCTCCTCGTGTGGAACGGTAGGGTTCGACGAGCCGATGCCCCAGAGTGAAACCAGCGGACCCACGGTCACATCGAATGCGCCGCCGGATTGCTGCGAGTACTCGAGCGCGCGCTCAACGACGAGGAGCGTATCCGCTGAGACAGCGACCGGTTCGAGCCCGGCAGCCCGATTCACGCGCAGCAGCTCGGTGTCCGCGTAGTCCTCTTCGGTCGTGCTCATCCGTTGTTCGATCTCGAGTACCCGGTCGAAGATCGATTCAAATACCGTGTCCCGGACTCGGCCGTATGTCGTGACGGAGACGGTCGTTCCCAGCAAGAACCGGGTCTCAACCCTCCGCTCAGGGGATCTGTCGCACCCGGAGAGAGCCAATACGGACGACGCGAACAAAAGAAGCAACTGACGAAACCGAAGCGGCATGAATTCCTCTATTTGGAGATTCTCGAATCCAATCTATGTACACGATTCGATACAGAATGTACTATTCGACGCACCAATTCCAGAATGTGTACCAGAAAATCAAGGAGCAATCATGTCTGACAAGACACGCATTGCAGTTCTTGGTGGCGGCTACGGAGGCGTAGAAGCCGCAAAGAAACTGAATAAGCACTTTCGTCGTGACGACAATGTCGAGGTCTACCTCGTCGATCGCAATCCCTACCACACGCTGATGACCGAGCTTCACGAGATCGCCGGATCTCGAACCGAGCCCGAGGCGGTCCAGGTCAGCTTCCACAAGATCTTCTCCGGGACCGACGTGACGGTTCACATCGACGAGATTGATTCGATCGACTTTGACAACAACGTCATGAAGAGTGAGACCGCCACCTACGAGTACGACTATCTCGTCATTGGCACCGGTGGTCGGCCGGAATTCTTCGGCGTCCCCGGAGTTCAAGATCACAGCTTCACGCTCTGGGCGCTCGAGGACGCGATTCGGATTCGTACACATGTTGAAGAGCGATTCCGTGAGGCCGCAAAAGAGCCGAACCCCGATGTTCGCAGGCAGCAGCTCTGCTTCGTGATCGCCGGCGGTGGGTTCACCGGGATCGAACTCGCCGGAGAACTCTGCGAGCGCCGAGATCAGCTCTGCCCGAAGTACCACATTGATCCAAGCGAGGTCAGCGTCCAAGTCGTAGAGATGAAGGACAGCATCTTGCCCATCTTCCCTGAGAAGCCGCGGCAGAAGGCCGAACGCTACCTCCGAAAGATCGGTTGCGAGCTCCTACTCAATACAACGATCGTCGGGGCGGACGAGGGCGTGGTCAAACTCGCCGACGGTACCGAACTCAAGACCGACACCTTTGTCTGGACTGCCGGGATTCAGGGTTCCGAGTTCACGGCGCGGATTCCCCTCACGAAGGGTCAGACCTCCCGTGACGAATGCTCGGTGGCTTCCGTTGAAGGCATCCACGGCATGGCCGGTTGCCATTTTGACGACGAGGATCGCTACGTCGTTGGTCAGCGAGGCCGTGTGCTCGTCAATCAGCAGATGCAGTCTGTCGATTACCGCAATGTCTACCTCGTGGGAGACATGATCTGGTTCCTGGAGGGCGAGAAGGTTCTTCCGCAGATTGTGGAGACCGCCCTCCAGACCGCAGAGACCGCGGCAGAGAATGTCATCGCGGATATCGAAGGGAAGGCGAAGAAGAAGTTCAAGTCGAACTACCACGGCTTTATGGTGAGCATTGGTGGTCGTTATGGCGTGGCACATGTCATGGGGATGTCGATGTCCGGCATCTTTGCCATGGCGGTGAAGCATCTGGTCAATCTCCACTACCTCTGGGGACTTGCCGGGCTCAACGCTGTCTGGGAGTACCTGCAGCACGAGTTCTTCACGATTCGTGACGAACGCTCGGTTGTTCACGGACACCTCGCGGCGAAGGTGCCCACCTATTGGGCGATCCCGCTTCGATTGTGGCTTGGCGGAAAGTGGCTCTTCGAGGGCATTAAGCACCTTCGCGACGGCTGGCTCAATCCAGGTCGTGATGGCACAGTGTTCAACCCAGAGGCCTCCGCGATTCGCCTGCCCGGGGTGGAGTTCGCCGACGCGACCGCAGCCGCCACCGAGTGGGTGGAGGAAGGCGGAGAGGCGGTCGCAGCCGCGAGTGAGTACGGCGAACCGTTGATCGAAGCGCTGGGAATCTACACCTGGTTTGCGGAGTCTGTGCTGAGCAATGTGCCGTGGCTCGCATTCTTGCTGCAGGCGGGAGTCGTCCTGGCTCAGGTTGCTATCGGTCTCGCCCTTATTGGCGGCTTGTTCACCTTCCTCTCGGCGGGTGTGTCGCTTGCCTTTGGCGTGCTCTTTATCATCTCCGGCTGGGGTAATCCAGAGCTGCTCTGGTACATGTTTGCCTCGATCGTGATGCTAGGCGGCGCCGGCCGTGGCTTTGGGCTTGATCACTACGTGATGCCGTGGCTGCAGCGCTGGTGGCAAGGCCGCCGGTTCGCGAAGCGTTCCTACCTCTATCTTGGAGAACCGCGTCCGTAGCGAGGTCCCTATGTCTGCAGTTCAGGACTCCGCGGGCCGGGAGAGTCCAGACCTGACGTCACGGTTTTGGCTGGAGCTTCCGGCGCTCCACGGTGATCTTGATCGTGTCCACGACTGTATTGTCGCTGAGGCGGCCACCGCCGGCGGTGCACTCGGCGACGCGCTCTCTCGATATGTGGGTCGCCGCGGAAAGATGCTGCGTCCCGGGCTGACCCTGTTGGGAACCTGGGCCGGTCGAGGCGAGCCCGGGAAGCGTGCTT
>JANQQY010000718.1 GCA_028284845.1 Spirochaetales bacterium | reverse complement strand
AGCTGCGGCTCATACCGAACGTCCTCGTGTTCGGCGGCGGCAGCGTCGAGCTCCTCTTTGAACATCCCCTCGTAGACGGGACTCACGGTGAACTTGGGCCCGCCAAAGACCTTCGCCCCTGTTCTCGCCGCGTGAATAAAGGCGTAGCGCGCGACGGCACGGCAGACGGAGCGTGAAATCTTCTCCGTGCGAAAGGCCATCTCCTCGCCGTCTACCGTCTCGCGCCACTCCTTCGCCCCGTATGCGTCGTCTCGAGCCATTCGCACCACGCTGATGGGCGAGTAGACGCCGCCGATCGGTCGGACTCCGGGAATGCGGCGCCCGGTCCGTAGAATCACCTGAGCGTCCATCTCCTCGCGGAGGATGCGATTCGGACTCCCCACATCGTCGCTGCTCTCCGGGGTGACGGTCGCAGCCTTTATGGAGATCCCGTGCTCACGAATCGCGGCTCCAGCCTCGTAGACCACGGCATTCTTGCTCGCACGTCGGTTTTCCAACGAGAGATCGAACACCACAGGCTCGAGGTCGACGCCAATGACGGTCGACTCCAACACACGCAGCGACTCCTCAAGAAGCTCCTGGCCGGTCTGATCGCCCTCCAGCACAACATAGGTCTGACTCATTGCATCCTCACTCAGTGATTGTCTGGCGCATGAAGGAGCCGAGCACCTCGAGCGCCTTGCTATTGTCACCCCCCTCGGGGACGATCAGGTCGGCGTAGGTCTTCGTCGGCTCGACAAATTGATAGTGGCCCGGCCGCACGACCTCGAGGTACTGGGTGACCACGCTGTCGACCGTCCTGCCGCGCTCCTTCACATCCCGGCCCAATCTGCGGATAAATCGGATATCGTCCGGTGTATCAACAAAGAGCTTGAGGTCGATCAGATCGCGCAGACGCTCGTCAAAGTAGATCATGATCCCTTCAAAGAGAACGAGCTTGCCGGGGTTAATGGCGATGGTCGATTCCTTCCGGCGGTGATGAACAAAATCGTACTCCGGCATCTCGATCGCACGCCCCGCTTTGAGCGCTCCCAGATGCTCAACCAGGAGATCGGTATCAAAGGCCGATGGATGATCGAAGTTGAATCCGGTGATGTTCACATTGGAGACGTGAAGTGCAGTCTTGTAGTAGTTGTCCTGCGGAATAATCGCAAACTCACCGACCGTCTCCTTGATCTTGTTGACGATCGTGGTCTTGCCGGAACCCGAACCGCCGCCTATTCCGATGATCCGCGCCATCCACGCGAGTATAGGCGATCAGAACGGCCGGTCAAAGCAGGTCAGTTCTCGAGTATCGTGATCTCGACGCGACGATTTCGACGCATTCCCTCGGGCGTCTCGTTGTCAGCTACCGGCTCCGTAGCGCCAAAACCACGCTGGATGAGTTGATCGCGTTCGCGCACACCAAGCTCAAGAAGGTAGTCGGCGACTGCAGCCGCACGTTCGCCGGAGAGTTGCTGCCGTCCCGCTGCCGTCCCGGCGAGCGCGGTGTGGCCACTGACGAGGATGTCACGATCGGGATACCGCACGAGGATCTCGGCTATCGCCTCGATCTTCCGCTTTTCCGAGTCGCGGAGGAAGGCAGAGTCGGGAGGAAAGAGGATGTTGTCGAGCCGGATCGTTACTCCTCGTTCGTCCTCAACAACCTCTTGATCGTCAAACCCAAGCTCATCAAGATCCTCTCGCACCTGTTCGGCGATCTGCGCCCGATCCATCCGGCTGGCCTCGATCACGCGTGCTTCAGCTGTGCCTTCAAAGACGAACTCAAAGCCGTCCGAGAGGAGAAAGACCAGGGCGTACTCCTCCTCGTACTCCTGGACCCGCCCGGCCGCAATGTCCCAGTAATGCAGCTGATCGCTGAAACCGGTGATGCGAACCGGGTAGGTCAATCCAGGGTAGGTCTGGCTGGGCCGGTAGAAGACGTTGTAGGTGACTCGGATGCGCGCGTACTCCCTCCCATCGCGCATGACCGTATCAATGAACTCGTAGGTGACTGGTATCGGGAACCGATAGGGCTCGGGTATGCCAAACCCAGCTCGGAAATCGTGCACCTCATGGCCGGTACTGCTCCACGTGTCCCCGGGTTGAAGCTCGCGATCGGGAAAGACAGGAACGTCACGAACGACCGGAACGAAATAGTGCGGATCGATCTCGTAGTAGCCCTGCGGATCACGCCAGTACTCGGATTGGTACTCCTGCCCCCAGGCGAAGACGCCTTCAAAGGCCCCTCGCGACTCTTCTGAGGTGACAAAGGTCGACTCATGGTAGCCACGATCGCCATCCACGGCCGTCACGTGCACGGAGATCCGATTGAGGATCTGCGCGCGGTGCGAGAAGGTGCCGTTCACGTAGACATTTTGGTGCACGGTCGAAAGAATCCGATACTGTTCGCCCTCCTCAAAGTAGAAGGAGAGCCGCTCGGCTGTGGCCGGAACGGCGAGTGCAAGGATCAGAATGGCAGGGAACAATCGCTTCACGTTCTTAGTCATCGGTTGGTGGGCTCCGGCACTTGATAACAAAGTAGCCCAGATTCTGTCTACTTCCGAAGATTGACATCGAATGATCGCGGCAGCTATCCTACGAACAAGGTTTACCAAAGCGCGGTTCGTAACGATATGCCGGTCGTATCCCCCACAAAGGCTTGATGACTCAGGGAGCGAGACGGTTGGAACAGATTGCAGCACGGCAGGCTCGCCGTGGCCGCGATCTTCTTGTCGAACGCCTCAAGGGCGACACGGTGCAACAGGTGCTCGCAGCGGCAGTAGCCGCCGCCATTGAGCGCCGGAGAAGAGTCGAAGCAGGCCCTGTAGCACTGGTTCTGGCGCCGGATGTGTCGTCCCATCGCAGGGTAGCCACGGAGATT
>JANQQY010000711.1 GCA_028284845.1 Spirochaetales bacterium | reverse complement strand
ATGCTGGACGGGGAGTTCCTGGAGGAAACCTACTCCGCCGGTTTCGAGAGTAATGACGGTTTCCAGGGCGCCATCTACATCGATCGCGATAGCAAGTTCCTGGAACTCGCCTATACCTTCAGCTTCTCGAGCAACCTGGCGGATTTTGTCCAGACCAAGCTGGAAGAGATGATGCAACTCTGCTACGAGTACGGCTGCTACTCAACGCTTCAATCGACCGATCGCGAAATCACCTATACTGTCTTCTCCAAGATCTACTACGCGGGTCTCAACTACTACGCGTTAAAAGAGACGGTCCGCGACTACCGGGATGCGGTCGAGTCACTGACCGAGATTCTGGAGATCAAGAGCGAGCTTGGAAAGGGAGCGACGGGTGGCAACACATAAGTCCCACGTGATCCACAACATCATGGAGGAGCACGTTCTTCAGATCGTGGATGAGATCTGCGACGAGGACGCAGCATCCAAGAAACCAAAGTATTCGACGGGGAGCGAGTGCAGAATGGACGCTGCCTGCTTCGTCCTCAATAGAATTCCCCAACGATATGTGAGCTCCGCGCGCGGCCAGGCGCATACCGAGCAGGAGCTATCGCGAAATCAACAACTCTTCGTCGACATCGTCACGCTGACCCACGAGGGCCTCAGGCGGGTGACGAGCGTCCAGCGTTCTTTCTACGGAAATCAAAGCAGTGGCGCTGGAGAGATCGTTGGCCCGCGATTCTACCTCCCAACGATCATCGGTCGACTCTTAAACGGCGTGACGTTTGACCTGCTTGTGGGAAAGGAAGTTTCGCTTCTTGCCGAAGACGAGCTGGTCGCAATGCTCGATACTCGCTGGCAAAACCCCTACCCACTCGTTGCAAACACTCCGGGAGCCTTCCTCTTCTGGCCTGCTCCGATTCCGGCAGAGAGCGCGGGGATCGAGCGAGAATTCGAGTTTGAGATCCGCGTTTCAGATTCTGAGTTTGATGAATTCAGGCACTTCTTCTCTATCACCCGAACGAGCACGGAGCTCATCCCTGATGCGCTCGAGATGACCTCGGAGCATCGAATCTCCGATCTCTACCTTCTGCCTCGAACCTAGAAGACCTCGCTGACGATCTGGACGTCCTGGATCCGGCCAAGACACTCCTCCTCTACAAAGTGCAGAGCCTTCTGCATGACCTTCTCGCCGTGATCCTTCGAGTTGGAGACGACCGCGCCGCCAAGCTGGGTAAACCCAATGCTATCCTGCAGGTCGACCTCTGCGACCGAGATCCTGTAGCGCCGAATGAGTTTCTCCTTGAGCGACTTGATCACACGACGCTTGTCCTTGATCGAGCCCATCTCAGGGAGTTCGATGATGAGTTGAATCATTGAGACGACCATCCGGCCTACTCGTTTAAGATGTCCTTGATGTCATCGAGTTTCAGATCAAGAACGTCGGTATCATCTGACCCGCTCGTTCGGTCTTTCAGCGGCAGGTAGACCTCGTTGTAGAGTCCGCTTAGCTTGTAGACCTCATCCGTCTTGTAGAGCGGCGGGACCTTCACTTCCAGATTGTACCCCTTCTCGTTCATACCACGGCTCATGATGTGAATCGGATCTGAAACAGTGAGTGCAAAATGGGGCGAGTAGAGGACCATGTAGGCAACGACGACCAGAACGATCACACCGAAGTACATCAGATTGGTACTCGATTGCTCTTGGTTCACCGGTCGGAGGTCGAAGAAGACTCGAAGGGTGCCACGTTCGCCAAACCCATAGTCGGCAGGCCCGAAGGAGTGCGCGAGCACTTCGTTTGTGTATCTGGAGAAGAGCGTCGTCCCTCCGCGCTGCACCAGAACGATCGAATCCTCGAATGAGGTTATGGTCTCAAGTTCGGAGGCGTCGCTGCCGGCGGCCTCAATCCGATCGAGGATCTCGAGCGTTCGTGTCTGGTAATCGGTCTCCAGACTCGGCACATTCGCAAATCCAAACACGACGGTGAGGAGGAGCACCGCGACCACAACCACAGCAACAGAAATCGTCGAAATCTTGGCTACATGTCGCTGAGCCATCACTGAGTCGGTGTTTCTGATACGGGCGAAGATCTTGAGGACACGAAGGAGCCGGAGGATTCGGGCGATCCGAATCGCCTTCACCACCTTGAGCACGTTGAGGATGCCTGCGAACCCGACTACTGTCGCGGAGCCGCTCCAGTAGGCCATCACCGCGGGCCCGGAACTCAGAAGGAGAAGTGGCACGGATGCAAGCAGGTCGATCCAACCGCGCTCATACCAGAAGTAGACGCCGGTGCGTCGGTTGATAAACGCGACGTAGAGGCGACTGAGGAACTCGATGCTGAAGAAGATGTCAAAGGCGAATCCGGTGAACATAAGGACGCGTCGAACGTCCCAGGTCCAGTTCGCCAAGACCGCCAGATCCTCCAGAAACGTCTGGACGAGGACCAGGACAATGGCAATGATGACGACGTTTTCCAGCGCTGCTCGTGTCCTATTCATCTCACCACCCGTTCTCGGCCGCTATTGAGTAGAGTTCATCCAAGATCTTGATGTCAAACCCGTAAAACTTGTAGTTCCGACGTGCGATGCTGAGCCAGCTCTTGTCGGGACTGTCGGCGCCACGATCCACCCGGACGTTCGGCTGGTAGTTACGGCAGCGCGCGGCGAAGACCGCAGAGAGTCGCGCCGTTGCCTCGATGAATCGGTTCTCAAGGTAGGAGACATTCGCGTTTACGCCGCTCTTGAGTACCTGATCAGGAAGGACGATGAGCTGCTTCTTCGCCGCTTGAAACACCTTGTCTGCAAACTGAGCCTGAACCGTTCCGGTGACCTGCTCGCCCTGTCCATTGGTCCCCGCCCCCGCGACATGCACGACCGGCATGAGGAGCAGGGTCGCCTCGATCATCGCCTTGATGTCATCCTTGCTCAGCTTCAACCGCTGAACCTTCGTGAGCTCAAAATGCGTGTAGCTCTTTCGCGTCCAGATGGCATTGATGTACTTGTCTACGATTCCGTACCGGAGCGCCGCAAAGGCGCCCGTGAATGAGCGTCTCGCCCCCATCTGTGAGAGGAGGCCAAGAAGGAACTGCTCAATCTGGAGCCGAACCTTCTCCGAGCCGGCACTCTGCTGGCGCAGGAAGTTGACAAATCCGAACTGGACACCCGTGATGACCGACTTGAGATCCGGTCTGAGCTGCTGGTCCACGATTCCGATGAGTGCATGGTAGAGAAGTGCTACAATCTGGTTCCATGACTTGCCTGGGAAGAACGCCTGGGAGCCGAGTGTGGGTGCAAGCTGCGCTGCGTTTGCATGAAGAAACTGAATGATCTGCTCTTCACGCTGAAGGGGTGTCAGCGGCGCGAGTGCGGGATTGGCGAGGAGACGCGAGACAAATGCTGATGCCTTTTCCTGTTCTCCGCTCATGAGTGTGCTCCGCAATAGTATAGTGCATAGACCTTTACGAATAGCCCTGCTTTTTTTGGCGGCGACCTCGCTGCACCCTCAGGAGCTGCCTTCTCCCTTCGAAGCCGAGGCTCCAGACACCCTTCTTGAGCTCGATATTGGTGACGCCGATGTGTCACTGTTTGCCGCCGGCACATGGACCACCGGCATCGCTCCGGCTGCAGCCTGGGCCTTTTCACGCGACTCCGCAGGCTCGATCTCAGCCGAACTTCAGCCGTCGTTTCCCGGACTCGAGCCAATCCCCTTCTCAAACAAACCGAGTCTCACCCTCTCGCTCTGGCTTCTAGGTCGCTACTTCTTTGAAACCACCGTCACAGAGACCCTGTCGGAGTCGACGATACTGCTCGGATACGCAGGCTTCCCTGGCGAGCCGGTTCAATCTGTCATCATAGGAAACACGGCAATCGGGATCGGATCGTATCCCTACCTCGAGTTCGGAGAGGCCGATAGCTCGGTGGGCGAGATTGCGCCCGGGGCGGCGGCAACCTTCGCAACGCAGCAGAGCGAGCACGAGATCTTGTTCCGACTCGCCGAATCTGATGTTGACGAGATCACCTATGCATCCGGAGGAATCGTCAGCGAGCAACGCGTTGAAGCGAACGACTACCTACGCGGACGATACTTCGTGCTGCCCGACGCCGGTATTACCTCACTCGTTCTCTACGCCGAAGATGCCGATGGCGACACGACCGCAGGCGACGGAAAGCAGTACCGCCGCCTCGATCCCGCGCGCGACGCCGTCGTTAGCCTCAGTGACGGAACGATCTGGCTCAACGAGGCACCACTTACGAGAGTCCTCGTCTACTACGAGAAGGACGGCTCGTCGATTGGATCCGTGGGTATTGGCAACGATTCGTTCTTTGGCCTGGACGAGAATGGAAATCCCGACCCGTCGGACCTTCGAACCTTCAGCTATGACGAACTCGGCACGCCGGGCGACGCTTATTCCGAGCTCTTTGGCGACGAGGTGGGCCCGGACGACTTCACCGTCTTGCTCGATGGTACGACGGCCTTTGTCTTGTTCGAACCCGGTCGCTACTCACCATTTGAGTCGGCGGCGATCTACGATCTCGGCGGACCGGACAGTGCCACGC
>JANQQY010000706.1 GCA_028284845.1 Spirochaetales bacterium | reverse complement strand
GATCTCGCGGCTGCCGTTAACGTAGACGTCGGGCTGGATTCCAAGACGGTCTCCAACCCGAAAGCGGCTTCAGAGCTCGCTCCCGACGGACATAACCGTCAGCGCTGCTTCGTGCCCAAGTCGCGCCGGATCCGTGCGGAAATCGCGTTCGAAAAAGAGTGGATATCTCGGGCCCATCGTCACCATCTTGGCGTCTGATGCGCAAATCCCAATCGCGTCAACCCGCGCAATGAGTTGATTGCGACCGCACGTCGGCATTGGGTGCTCTGTCGGTCTCCCGTTCACCCCCAGCGATTCGATGCCGTTGCCGAAGAACAGCCACTCAAGAGGCATGGCGCTCACCTAGGTCCATAGGGTTTGCAGCCATTGGATCATCCCGTACGTTTCCGCTGTTGGTAGGTGCCGTACGCACGAGCTTCGTCGTAGGCCGCGACGATGATCTCAGGTGCGACATCGATGATGTGGTTGCAGCTTGCGAGCACGTACCCGCCACCCGGCGCGAGCGCATCGATCCGGTCACGAATCTCAGCGATCGCAGCGTCTGCGTTTGCCGCACCCTCCAGACCTTCGACGGCTCCGTGAAATGTGATCTGGTCGCCGTACGCCCGCTTGAGTCCCCGTGCCTCCATACCGGCCGTGGAGGTTTGTACCGGGTTGAGAACGTTCACCCCCACCTCCACGAGATCCGGAATGATGTCGAAGATGGCACCGTCGGTGTGACGGAACAGTGCCGCACCGGGAGCAAGCTCATGGATCAGCCCGTAGAGTTCGCGCTCCGCCGGCTTGATGAACTCACGGTACATCGCCGGTGAGATGATAAGACTCTCGGTCGACCCGATGTCGTCACCGATCTCAACCATCTGAACGTACGGTCCGATCGCTTCCAGAAAGAGCCGGTAGACATCCTTGTATACAGTCAGGAGATGGTCGATGACCGCCCGGGCAAGCTCGGGCTCTGCGGCAATGTTCATGAGAAACTCGTCCATTCTCATGAGCTGGCACGCGCGATCGAGGAAGCCGTAGGTCAATGGGTTTCGCGCGACGAGCGCGTAGTCGGTGGTCTCCGAAAGCTGACGCGCCTTCTCGGCAAGGCCTTCTGCCGAGTAGATCTCGTCTGCGCTCGGCCAATGGTAGTCGTGAATCGCGCGTAGATCTGTGACTCCGGTGAGTGGGTGGATCGTCGTATTCACGTAGAGTCCCGCCTTCTTGTACCCGACTCCCCAGCCGTCGACGATTGTCCCATCTTCGCGCTGTTCCGTTCGCGCGTTCGGATTCTTCTTCAAGAAGATCCGCCGGAAGTCGACGTCGAAGCGTTTCAGAATGCGTGTGTCGTAGTAGTTGGCACTCGTTCCGGACCGCGCCGGCGGAATCGGGTCAAGACTCAGATGGTCTCGAAGTCGCAGGTAGGTCTCGTCCAGGAGCATTGTGGCGTTTCCCATCATGTCGATAGGGATACGGTCGGCTTCCTCGTGATTAAAGGCGGCGAGCACGCGCTCGCGATGTGAGTAGCTCATTCTCTTCCTTCCTTGGATTCACTCATGACGATGCAAAGACTCCTCCGTCGGGCGCGATGCTCTGGCCGGTGATCAACCTCGCTTCTTCCGACACAAGAAATCCTGCGATCGCGTTGACGTCTTGGATTTCGGTGAGGTGTTGCATCGGGATCTTTGCGGTTCGTTCTGCAAGATATTCCTCTAACGTCACACCTGACTCTTCTGCCGTCCGCTGTGCGTGGTGCCGCTGCATGGGAGTCATCGTGACGCCGGGACTGATGGCGTTGACGGTCACGCCGTACGGACCCATAACGAGGCTGAGACTGCGCACCAGCATCATCACGCCTGCCTTGCTGACGCGATAGGGTATGACATGCGGTCCGGCGCGGAAGGCGTTGTAGCTTGCGGTCGCGACGATCCGGCCGCGTCGTCGCTCCATCATGTGCGGGATGACGGCATGGCAACTGTTGACGACCCCAAGAACGTTGACGTTCATGACCCGTGACCACTCCTCGGGTGTTGATGCCAAGAAGTCTGACGGCCCAATAACACCGGCGTTCGCAAAGAGCGCGTCGATGTGTCTCAGCTCCGCGATCGCGTCTGCAATCGCTTTCTGTGTGGCTTGTGCGTCGCTGACATCGAGAGGCACCCTGAAGCAATCCACGCCGCTCTGCTCCACGTGAGCTCCTGTCTCTTCCAGGCCATCTGTGTCGACATCAAAGGCCGCCACTGCAGAACCCCGTTCCGCGAAGTACTCGGCCAATCCGCGTCCGATTCCACTTCCCGCCCCAGTGATCGCTACGACCATTCCTTCCATGTCGCGCGGGTTGCCCGTTGCTGGTGTTTCCACGCCCAATCGTCTCACGCGCCGGCCCTTCCCGGTTTGATCGAAGTTTGCCTCCATTTGACAGAACTTGCGGTTCGAACGGATTACGGTGATACTTCCCGGCATGGCGTTCTACTGCTGGGATTATCCGCTCGACGAACTGCCCCAGCTCACTCACGCCGGCTACTGTGACAGCGAGACCGGACATGAGTTCGATGTCCACACGCATCTTGGATACGAGATTGTCTACGTGAAGCGTGGTCGAGGTTCGATACAGGTCCTTCCCGGGAAGGCGCCGATAGAGTGTATCGCCGACGATGTCATGGTTACCGCGCCTGGACTCGAACACCAGTTCGCGATTGGCCAGAGTGACATAGAGTACTTCTGGGTGGGAGTACAGACGAAACATGTGGTCGGGATTTCGAACAACCACATTCTTCCGCCACGCCGACTGCTGACCAAGACGCCTCGGTCGATCGAGTATCTTGAGTGCACTGAGGAGTTTCGCGCACTCGAGGATCTTGGCGACAACCTCGACATTGAGTCGTTCGTATTGATACGACACGCACCCGAGTTCTTCTCTCCTATCTTTGACATCATCTCTGAGATCAGGAGCTACCAGCCCTACCGAAGCTACAGAGTCTTCAGCGCGATGCTGTCGATCATCGCTCTTGTGAATCGGCGCGTGGATCAGATCGACGGTTGGACGACGCGATCTGAAGCCGTGCAGTACGCCGCAGAGTCAGTCCGTGCTCACTGGAACGAGGATGTAAGCCTCACGGAGATAGGCCGTCGGGTCGGGCTGCATCCGTCACATCTGAGCAGAATCTTTCACCGCGAGGTGGGGGTGCCGTTCCGGCAGTATCTCACCAGTGTTCGCATTCGAAACGCAAAGCAGTTCCTCGTTAATGGCGATGCGGTTGGAACCGTCGCGCTGAAGTGCGGGTTCTCATCGATCTATGCGTTCAGTCGGGCGTTCCATCGAGAGACCGGGTTCGCGCCGTCGGCGTACCGAGGCTCACTCACAACTCCGAAAGATGTTCCGAACGCGGAAACGACCCCCACACTCACTGGGAAACAAACCGGCGTCATTTCCAGATAAACACGCCGACCCACGCTCATGAGACTATTTCTTCTCGACCTGCCAGCAGGCGTCCCATCGCTCTGAACGATGGGTGCGACCAGTGGTGGAAGCTGGCGCAACCTCGAGGAGGAGAGCGGCGTGACCACAACAAGAGAAGATTGGCTGCCGGAAGGACAGCGTTGGGCCTCTCAGACGAGCCACCGGCTTTGGCTGGTAGGCGAGGCGAACCGCCTGCTCGACTTCTACGAGAAGAGTTCGATCAACCCGCGCGGAGGTTTCTTCGATCTTGATGGGTCCGGCGATCCCCTACCCACAGGCTGGCCGCCCGCCCCCGTGCCCACGCGAAACCTCTTCCAAACGACCCGGCTGGTCTATTGCTACTCGATCGCGCATCTGATGGGTCGACCCGGAGCCGATAGGATCGTTGATCACGGCGTTGAATTCCTCCTTGACGGTCATCGTGATCAGAAGCTTGGAGGCTATCACTGGTCGACGGGCTACAATGGTCCGACCAACGACGCCAAGGTTGCGTATGGTCACGCCTTTGTGCTGCTCTCAGCTGCGACGGCGAAGGCCATTGGCCATCCGGACGGCGGACGACTCCTCGATGACATCACGGAGATCCTCTTTCGTCGATTCTGGGAGGAGCGTCACGGCGCGATCCACGAGGACTTCCACAACGACTGGACGTCTGTCGAGGCGTATCGGGGTCAGAACTCCAACATGCATCTCACCGAAGCACTCATGGCCGCATACGAGGTCACCGGAGATAGCAACTACCTGACTCGAGCGGAGCGCATTGCTACGCTGTTGATTAAAGAGGTGACGGCCGGGAACGAATGGCGCCTCCCGGAGCACTTCGACGAGAACTGGAACGTTGACTTTGAGTACGACCGCGATGTCTTCCGCCCCTACGGGTCGACCGTCGGGCACTGGTTGGAGTGGTCGCGGCTGCTGCTCCAACTTTGGACCCTGACTGGGCGGAAATTGGATTGGATGAAGGAGTCGGCAGTGACCCTCTTTGGCAAGGCCGTTGAGGAGGGTTGGGCACGGCCCGGCGGTGGCTTCTATTTCACCGTTGGCTGGGACGGTCAGCCGGTAGATCACGATCGCTACTGGTGGCCGTGCACCGAGGGAATCGGAGCGGCCTACTGGCTTGGCGACATCGTTGGTGGTTCGCTCTACGAGGCGTGGTATCGGCGGATCTGGGACTGGTGTGAGCATCACCTGATCGACCGCGAGGAAGGCTCCTGGCACCATCAACTCAACAATGATCTCCAGGCCGTCACCGATCCCTGGTATGGCAAGCCCGACCTCTATCATACGCTACAGGCGACACTCTTGCCGTTGATGCCGACAACCGGGAGCATCGTGAACGGCCTCAAGACGGTGGGACTCAATCTGGAGCGAGCCGCTTCCAGCACCTGAGTTCGACCCATAGACTCCACCCGAGTCGTAGGGGACAGATCTGCGAACTCGTTTACTGCGGAGAGGGCGACGATGCCCGCATAGGACACCGCCGACGGGCAGTCGGATGCCTCCCGGTCAAGAGGCCTCTTTCTGCTGTTCTGAAGTAGATTCGGTCGCGAGCTGCCGGCTTCGCACAATGCGAACCCCGTTCACGAGAATGGCAGCAAGGATGAGGCCGCCTCGAACCACGAGTTGCCAGTACTGGCTGACGTTGAGAAGGGTCATTCCATTGATGATGATTCCCAGGAAGAAGATGCCGATCAATGTACCTCGGATGCGACCGCTTCCCCCTGACAGACTTGCGCCGCCGATGATAACGGCTGAGATGATCTGCAACTCCCATCCTCTCGCGACCGTTGGAGTGCCGGCCATTATCTGAGAGCTCACCAGGATTCCGGTGAGACCCGCCAACGCGCCGGTCGTTGCGAAAAGGATCGATTTTACACGGGGAACCCGCACGCCGTTTAGGCGGGCTGCCTCAGCATTTCCACCGACTGCGTAGACCGACCGACCAAAGCTCGTGCTGTTCAGCAGGAACGCGAAGAAAACAAAGACGGCGATCAGGAAGAGGGCCGGGATGGGTACTCCCAAGAAGTCTCCGCCGCCAAGAGTATTGAACCACGGCGGGAAG
>JANQQY010000703.1 GCA_028284845.1 Spirochaetales bacterium | reverse complement strand
ATCGATGTACTCCTTCGTGTGGACGCGTTCGAGGACCTCGCGGGGAGCCGCCTCCGGAGCGTCAAGGCGTGCGCTACCGCTTTGGAGAGAGCGATCGACCGCGTCTCGCACCGCTCGGCTGCGTTCCGGCCGCTCCGGATGACCGGGGCCGTTATCGTGAAGCGCGGCGTCGGGATGCCAGAAGAGCGGCAGATCCATAGCCCCAAACTACGCTCCGGCACCGCGAGGGACAACCGAATCGTTGACGGCGGCCGGAGGGCGACGTAGCATACGCTATGGCTCGCGCTCTCAGCACTGAGAAACGAACATTGATCATGGAGCAGGCGAAGAAGCTCTTTGGCGAGGCAGGCTTTGCCGCCACTTCGGTTTCCGACGTCGCGACAGCCTGCGAGCTTCCGGTCGGAAGCATCTACACCTACTTCACGAACAAAGAAGAATTGGTACGCGCGATCGTGGAGGAAGGCTGGAACGACCTCCGTGCCCGCCTCCACGAAGCCTTGGCAACCGAGGAGAGCATTGAGGAGAAGCTTGAACTCCTCGTGGGAACCTTCTTCCCCGAGCTGCTCGCCGACTCAGATCTCATCACCATCTTGCTCTCTGAGGCGGTCGAGTTCACAGGACTGGAAGAGAAGATCAACGAACTGGTAGAGCTCTTTGAAGGAATCCTGATGCCGTTGATACGATCCCGTCCGCAGTTCGAGGAGTACCGGCGATCCAATCTGGAGGCCGCGCTTATGGTCTACTTCCTGGGAACCCTGGAGGCTGTTCGCATCACACGCGCCAGCTCGCTCAACGTGAAGCCGGAGGACATCATCGGATTTCTGCGGATGACGATTCAGAATGTGCTTGGGCTCAAGCTGAACAACTAACGAACAGATAGAACTACAATCAGCACTATCTCGAACGACAGAATCGCCCCTGTCACAAGGAGACGCACTCTGCGATCCCGCCACTCCCGGCGAGGGTCGGCAAGCATCAGCCAACCAATCACCAGCGCGAGAATCGAAACTGATGATACAAAGAGCGCCTCTTCCGGACGCAGCCTGAGCGGTACGCCTAGATTGGCCACCACGATCACGGCGCTACAGACCGCGAGCGTCGCACCGGCCGCCCATCTTTTTGCCCCAACAGTCGGCACTCCGGCAAGCACCCGGAGCGGCTCATGCGTGAAGACCGACGCGACACCCGCCGCGCCCAAGGGCGCGAGCAGCGCCATGATAGGGAAGAGCGCCGACAAGGGGCCGCCGGAGATCATCACACCAAGAAGCGGCAGTAGGAGCCCCTCTTCAACGAGCGCCTCAACCTCGACCACGACGCCCCATCGCGGGCGAAGCAGGAGATGATAGAGGGAGAGCCAGCCGGCTGCCACGAGCGAAAGGATCGCAGAAGACCAACGGCCGGTGACGATAAGCATTACGACAGCCGCAGTCACGAGACTCGATGCCGCTGCGAGGAAGAGGCTTGCGTCAGCACGGTGATCGGTGCGAAGGAGCCAGACGCGAAAGCACGCAAGACCCGCCGCGATGGCCGCCCCCAGGCCGGCCGCAAAGGCAAAGGTCCCCGCCTGGGAGGCGGCGCTCCATCCCACGAGTAGGGGAAGCAGGAGCCGGTGTGGCCCACCAATACGAAGGAAGGTCACAACCGACCGCCTGCCTATCGCTTCCAGAATGCCGGGGTGATCAGGACGAGGACCGTGTAGATCTCAAGCCGACCAACCATCATGATGAAGCTCAGGAACCATTTGATGTAGTCCTGGAAGAAAGCGTAGTTCTCCACCGGGCCGATGCGCCCGAATCCAGGTCCAATATTCCCAAGCGTCGCGAGTGCTGTCGTCATGCTGGTCAACAGATCGTGGCCACCGGTGCTGACCACGACCGCAGTCACGACCAGGAGAAAAATGTAGAGAAAGGCGAATCCGGTGATCGAGTAGACAACGTCCTTTCGGACAGGAGATCCGCTCAGCCGGATCGAAAAGACGCCTCGCGGATGAATGAGATAGCGCATCTCGTTGAAGCCTTGCTTAATGATCGTGACAATGCGGACGACTTTGATTCCGCCCCCGGTAGATCCAGCAGATCCGCCGATAAACATAAGCGCAAAGAGGATCCCCTGCGCGAGAGCGGGCCAAAGCGCGAAATCGGCGGTCGCATAGCCCGTCGTGGTCAGGATGCTGGCGGCCTGGAACCCGGCATACCGAAGACTCTCACCAAAGGTGGCGTAGTAGCCCCGGTTCAGCACAAGGGCGATGATGAGGGTGGCGACCAGGAAGATGCCCAGGTAGGCCTTCACCTCCGTGTTCTGCCGAATGAGACGGAACTCTCCCATCAAGAGCCGGTAGTAGAGGATGAAGTTGATTCCGGCGCCCATCATAAAGGCCGTGATTACCCATTGAACAAAGGGAGAGCTGTAGTGGCCCACGCTCGCCGCCTTTGGGCTGAATCCACCTGTCGCAAGGGTACCAAAGGTGTGCGTGAGCGCGTCGTAGAGTGATAGCCCGCCAAGCATGAGAAGCACGGTCTCCAGGACCGTTAATCCCAGGTAGATAAACCAGAGGATCTTCGCCGTCTGCGTGATCTTCGGGGTGAGTCGGTCGACCGACGGGCCGGGCGCCTCGGCCTTCATAATCTGATAGCCACCCACACCAAGGAGGGGAAGGATGGCGACGGTCAGTACGATGATGCCCATCCCACCGAGCCAGTGCGTCAGCGATCGCCAGAAAAGCAGCGAGTCGGGGAGCGATTCGATGTCGGTGAGAATCGTGGCCCCGGTCGTCGTGAAGCCACTCATCGTCTCAAAAAAAGCGTCTGCGTAGCTGGGAACCCAGCCGGAGATCGTGAAGGGAAGAGCGCCCACGCCTGCGGCGAAGAGCCAGCTCATCGTCACTAAGAAGAAACCGTCCTTGGTGGAAAGGCTGCCGCGCACCCCGCGTGTCAGCAGAAGATAAAGACCGGCTACGAGCATCACACCTGCCATGGGAATCAGGAAGGCTGAGATCATCGCCGTTTCGCCGTAGATGATGGCGACAAGGAGCGGCGCGACCATAAAGGCCGCGATGACAAGCAGAAGGACGAGAACGACTTTCGCGACGAGAACCAGGTTCATGCGGCTGCCGTGAAGATGCCTTGAATCTGCTCAATATGCTCGAGCCGGGCGATCACGATAACGTGGTCGAGCGCCTGCAATCGGTAGGAGCCGTCCGGAATAAAGGTCTCCTCCTCACGAAGAACGCTCACAACCAGGGAGTTTTGCGGCAGTTTGATCTCTTGAATCATCTTGCCCACCGCAGGACTCGAGCCGTCAACCGAGACCTCAAGGACTTCAAGTTCGCCCTCAGGGATGGAGTGAATGCTCTTCACATTGCCGCGTCTGACGAGCTTTAGGATCGAGTTCACCATGCTGTTCTTGAGACTGACCGGAACGTCGATGCCGAGCTGGGAGGCAATTCGGGTGTAGTTGGTCTTGTTCACGAGCGCCAGCGCGCGGGAGATGCCGCGGGTCTTTGCGTAGACCGCGGAGACGATGTTGAGTTCCTGGTTGGCGGTGACCG
>JANQQY010000702.1 GCA_028284845.1 Spirochaetales bacterium | reverse complement strand
CTCCAGCCAAGTGAGGTCTCCCAGGTGTAGAGGAGCGAGGCAAAAACATAGTAGAGCCCGGCCCACCCAATGGTTTGGCCACCGGCCAGAAGCGCTACTGCTACCCGTCGAGCTCGTGCCGGCGATCGAACGGCGAACCCGTGTAGCCCTCTATCGTCCGCCGGGTCGCCATCATGAATGCTCATGAGTCGGCGTGCAGCTAGTCGTGGATGTGATATCGGCGCTTCAATCGCGTGGCGATGATCTCCATCACGAGCGCGACCGCGATAATGAAGTAGGTAATGTATCCAATCTCAGCGATATCAAGCCTGAACCAGGCTGCCTGGAAGAGTTCGAATCCAATGCCACCGGCCCCAGCGGCGGCACCCATCGCAACCGCGACCGCGAAGTTGATCTCGAATCGAATGAAGGTCCAACTCAGGATGTAGGTGATCGAAGAAGGAAGGACCGCTTGGAAGACGATCTGGACCCAGCTCGCACCACTCGCACGAAGGGCTTCGATCACGGCCGCGTCCAGCTCCTCGAACGATTCCGAGTACGCCTTGAGCAAGTACCCAACGGTGTGAAAGCTCATGCCAATCACCGCCGCGACGGCACCGAGTCCTGCACCGATTGAGAAGATCAACACCCAGAGGACGGTGGGAATGGCGCGGATTACGCTGATGAAGCCCTTGATGATGTTACTGATGCGAGGGTTCGTCAGATTCCGAGCCGCGAACAACCCCAGCACAATGGCAACGACGGCGCCAATAAGAGTCGTCAGAAAGGCAAGCGACAAGGTGATGAGAACCTGACGGGCCGCGTGGCCAAACGTCACCTGGTCGCTCGGCTCCGGACTCCCAAACATGATTCCGAAGTATCGGGCGCTCTCGCCGGTTGCTTCGCGAAGATCGGTATCACGGGTGTCGATCGTAGCAAACCCAATCACCGTGACGGCGAGGAGGACGAGAAGCGTCATCCGTAGCGCGAGCTTTGGCAGAGTCAGCTGGCGCAAGACTATCGAGCGATTTGCGCGGCGTTTCGCTCGCCCATTGCTCGCCGACGACAAGATGAGCGTGCTCACAGAATCACCCTCCTCAGAGCGTTGCTGATCGTTTCGATCACCAGCACGGTCACGATGAGACAGATGGCAATCATGGCCGCACTCCGGTATTGGAGACTCTTCATGTAGATATCGAACTGAAATCCGATTCCGGTTCCGGTTAGTATCCCGACGAGGGTAGCGCTTCGAATGTTGGTCTCAATCATGTAGAGCATCCAGGAGAGCATCTGCGGCATCGATCCAGGAATGACGGCCTGCGAGACGGTCTGCGTGTAGCTCGCACCGGCCGCGCGAAGTGCCTCGACCGAACTCGCGCTCGCTTCGTCGATCGTCTCCATGAACGCCCGCGATAGAAAGCCGAATGTCGCGAAGAAGAGTGCGAGGAATCCGGTGAAATCACTCGTTCCAAACGCGAGGATCAGAATGAGAGCCCACGCGGCGATTGGTATGTTCCTGAATACGGACGCGAATCCCCTCGCCGCTCCTGCGAGCCAGCCGGCAACACGAGTCGTTCTCGACCCAAGCAGCGCCATGGGGAAGGCAAGAATGGCGGCGATCATGCTTGCCATCACCGACATGTAGATCGTGTCCAGAAGTCGGCTCAGAATCCGAGGTAGTCGCGACACCGCTTGCTCATCCGGGATGAAATTACGGAACGACCATCTCACGACCCTGGGGACCGCAGTGAACGCGTCCGCCGTATCAAACCGAGTGATATCGCCTGCAAAGAGCGTGATCAGAACCATGCCCACCAGCACGGCTGTCAGCACGAACTTCTGCCTGCGGAAGTACTTGTCCGGGGTCATGCTCCCGGCGTTGCTATTCGATAATGAGCTCACCGGCTTCCGTCCCGTATATCTCTTCGATTTGCACGCGGTCGAGCCCGTCAGGAGGTCCGTCGTACACAAGCCTCCCTGAATTGAACCCGAGTATTCTCTCCGAGTAGCGTTTCGCCACATCAACCTGATGGAGATTCACAAAGATGGTGATCCCCAACTCGGTCTGGATTTTTTTGAGGTAGTCCATGATGATCTTGGACGAGCTGGGATCGAGCGAGGAGATGGGCTCGTCGCAGAGAATCAACTTTGGGTCCTGGATCAGAGCCCGCGCAATCCCAACTCGCTGCTTCTGCCCACCGGACAACTGATCACAGCGACGGTAGACCATCTCGCTCAGCCCAAGGAGGTCGAGGGTCTCAAGCGCCTTCTCCTTTTCCTCTTCAGAGTAGAGACCGAGAATCCCTTGGATGTCGCTCTTGTACCCGAGCCGGCCGTGCAACACGTTCTCAATGACTGAGAGTCGATAGACCAGATTGTAATGCTGAAAGATCATTCCCAACTTGGCGCGGGCGTGACGGAGATCTCGGCCACCCAGCTTCAGCATGTCTTCATCGTCGTAGTTCACCGTCCCGCTCGTTGCATCAATCAATCGATTAATGCAACGAATCAATGTCGTCTTCCCGGACCCCGACGGCCCGATCACGGACACAAATTCTCCGGCATCAACGGAGAAGCTGACATCTGTGAGTGCGCGAACCTCTCCGTAGTCCTTCGTGAGATTCCTCACTTCCAATAGCGACATGCGCTAAGGGTCACTCCGGTCTGTCAGGATTTGGTTCGGTTACCATAACGATTCTGTGAATACATGTCGGCGGAAGGTGGTCAGGTGACAGCAAACGAAATTCTAAGAAGAAACTGACGGAAATCGAAGACTTCCATAACTCTCTCCTCACGGAGGTGCCGAACGCTGACCCTGAACGAAGCGGGGCGGTTCGCCCTCGTTCAAAGCTTTTGGGAAAAGGAAGTCGTTATGAAGAAAGTACTCCTTGTACTGGTGATCGCAGCGCTTGCACTACCTCTCTTCGCCACCGGGGAGGGCGAGGCTGGGCAAGAGCCCGTCGTCTGGATTTGGTACCCGAACGAATCGGTGCCTGAAAGAGCAGAGGCCCGTGCAGCACTGATCGCAGTCGCTGAAGAGGCGCTTGGTGTTGAGATCGAAGAGCAGCTCACCACCGACTATGCTATTGCTATCGAGGCTCTCGTGAACGAGAACGCCACGTTCAGCTGGTTCGGCGGCGAAGGATACACCCAGGCGCATGCACGCAACGAGGCGATCCTACCGCTCGTTGTTGACAGTGGATCCTCAGGAACCCTGGAAGACGCGAAGTACTACAGCATGCTTGGCGCGTTGGTGGAGAACGCGGACGACTACCGTGTGAACGGCGAGTTCGATCTCGACACGCTTAGCCAGAAGAAGTTCAGCTTCGTATCAAACAGCTCGACCAGCGGTTTCCGCGTTCCGTCGAGTGTCATCAGCTCTCACTTCAGCGTTGACGCCCAAGACCTCCTCGAGGGTGGCCCCGACTTCGTCTTCAGCGAGGTTATGTTCGGTGGCAATCACCAGGGCTCGTTCTTCAATGTTCTCGATGAGCGTGCCGACCTTGGCGCATTCTGCAACGTCTGTATCAACGACTACGTGGAGTGGGACCGCGGCGAGGCGGGCTTTAACGATCCTCTCCCGGGCGACGTCATCACTGTCATTGAGGGCGCAGATGCTCCCTTCGATAGCGTTCCTGGAAAGCAGGTTGTCTTTATTGAGACCGTACCAGTTCTCAACGCTCCTCTTGTTGTCAACACCGACATGATCAGCGAAGAGCAGCTTCAGGCTGTGATCGACGCCTTTACCAGCGATGCAACCGCTGCGAACACCGCGATTTTTGGTGAGGGTGGATTCTTTCGCGAGGGACGCCGCTTCCTCACCGTTGAGGACGAGTGGTACGATCCCATCCGTCGCCTGAGCGGGTTGCAGTAAGAGCCAGGAGTACGATACAGCACACTAATGCGAAGTGACTGGCATCGTGCGATTGCAGAGGGCTGCCCGGGCATCCGGGCAGCCTTTTTTTACCCCGACGCTGAAAGCTCGCATTCCGATAGCCTCTTCAACGCCCGTCGTAAACGCCGCACGGATGGAAACACGAGGACCCGAACGAGGCTATCTTCGCCGACGGTCCAACTCCCGCAGAGCGGCGCTTAACATACGATCGGACGACCGGCGGTGGTCCGCGGAAACAACGACATCGGGACTCAGCCCCTGACCGTCGATTGACCTACCTGATGGTGTCATCCAAGCCCCGGTCGTAACATGCAGAGCAAACTCGCCAATGGTGAGCCAGCTTTGGGTCGTTCCCTTGCCATAGGTGGTCTCACCAACAAGCGGCGCGGTGCGCTGTTCGCTCAGCGCTGCGGCGAACACCTCAGCGAGCGAAGCGGTGTGCCGGTCCACAAGAACCGCGGTTGGGTAAGAGAGGAAACGAGAACGCGGCCGGAATGTATTAGCCACACTCTGCGTCCACGATTGTTCGCCAAGGAGCGCACGAAACTGCACGAGCTGCGTCCCGTGAGGAAAGAAATCTCCAAGGAGAGACAAGCAACTATTGTCGCCACCGCCATTACCCCGAACGTCGAGGATGATTGAACGGGCCGACGGAGATCCCCACACGGTCTGCACCGCCTCCTCCCATTGGGCGTGCGTCAGACCATCCACAAAACTATTGATTGTGATCCACGCCGCATCGCCGGACGGATCGTCCCGCCAGCGTCCGAGTCGCATGCGTCCAATCCGGACCGTCACGCTCTCCGGTGCGACCGTAAGTGGATTGATGGCAACGGTGCGCACCACGCCGCGTGCATCCTCTATGGCAACCGGTACAGGCGCCGCATCTTCAAGAAGAACGGAAAACGCGTCCCACGGATCCATGGCCGCCACATTTACTTCGCCAATACGAAGCACCCGATCACCGATTGTCAGGAGGTCACTTCGCACCTCCGAAACGTCGGCAACAACGAGCCGACCATACTCATCAGAACCCATCAGAAATCCGTACTCGGAAAAGCCTCTGTCCATCACGGCTGAGGCTGGGGTGACCGACGCAGGTGTCGATCGAGAAACCGCAGCATAGGGATCGCTGAGACCAGCAACAAGGCCACGGATCATCGACTCGCCCACCAGGTCCGGCGTTAGAATGTCAGCGTACGGCTCGAGGCGCGCAAGCGCCTCCACCGCTGAACGAAGCAATTGCTCAGGATAGGGAGGATCTGAGGGCGCAGGATCCGCCGCGAGAAAAGCGGGCGACAGAAGGCAGAACACGATCGCAACGGCGGAACTGAGGCGACCCTTCAGCGAACGTGTACCGGGTCTCATCTCCAGATAAGTATATGCCCGGTTGGTCTATTGTTAGAATCATATGAGCTAAGGATGAGGATTTTTCACAAGTCACTTAGCTCTTTTTTATCCATTACATTCATATCAAGTAGCGTGAATCCACTGAAACGGACCTCATTTTGCAGGGATGACATCTGGGTCGGCCCGTGGGTCCACGTATCGACTCATATGGCGGTATCACCTCGGTCGATAGAGTCGACATCTGTCGAACTCGGGCGCATAGTCTACCCATGGAGGACGATCATAAGGTGAGCGCAGTTACAGCTCCAACGCTCCGGATCGCTGTCAGCCAGTTTCCCGTCTCAGACGATGTCGGTAGGAACGAAGCCTTTATCGGGAGACATATGAGGGTGGCAAGCGCGCGCGGCGCGGCGATCGTCCACTTCCCTGAGACGGCGCTCTCCGGCTATGACGCATCCGGCAATGATCTCGATTGGATCCAGATTGACAAGAGTCTGGAGAGGATACGGCGGCTGGCAGGTCGATTGAGGGTGCACGTGGTCGTTGGTGTCCATCAACGAGACTCGCTCGACGGCAATCCCTTTAACGCCACCAATGTCTACTCTGATAGCGGCGACCATCTCGGCTCCTATAGCAAGAGAAATCTGTACAAGGACGAGGAGGAGCGGTTCACCGCCGGATCGCAGCCGCTTGTTCTCCAGATGAACCGTGTTCGGTGCGGCTTCCTGATCTGTTTCGATTCCTGGTTTCCGGAGCTGTTCACGGAGTACAGGGACACGGACGTCGAGCTTCTGTTCCTCTCCTACCACAATGCCGGAAGCCGTTCGCCACGCAATAGCCTGGATGATCTGATGGAGCATCAGTTGTGCACGCGTGCAGCAGACAACGGCATCTACATCTCCGCGAGCAACTCGTCTGCACACTACTCTCGCATGCCGTCCGGAGTCGCGAGCCCGGATGGGGTCTTCACACGGCAACGGAGGCACAGACCCGGTCTGCTGATGTACGACTACCCGGCACCACGTCTGGGCTGGACCTATGGAGATGCGGCAGGTCTGTCATGACTCGTCGGGTCGGACGGATCGATAGAGGCCTGTGAACGGTGCATCCTTTCCTTCGTGATGCCAGTGCACTTGCTCTATGACTCCGGGTTCGACGATTCGTAGTTCGATTGGAGCCGACCGGAACACGAATGTTCCATTCGCGGTAGGAATGAGCCGAATGGGATTATCCGCGCCGCCGAACTGAGAGAACGGATGGCCCTCAATGACGAGCTCTTCTTTGGAGGCCCGGATTTCGATCTGGAAGTCTTGGTCACGAAACCGGTAGTCGTAGAGGCCGAGATACTCGTTCACGTCAGGTTCGCCCAGTGGAGCGATCGGAATGGGCACGCCGGCGTGCTCACACGCAATCCGCACTCGCTCATCCCAAGACGTCGAGTCGACATCGATCGTCACTGACTCTCCATCAAGTGCACGTGCAAGTCGCGACGCAATTGCCTGTGCATTCTGGAGATGTTCTTGTGCAACCGCTGCGTGCTCGGTAGCTCGTCTCGCATACTCAGACGAGTTGATACGCGCCGAGTACCACTCCCAGTCCTGTCGCGTCTCCAGGGTGCGTTCCAAGAGCGCCCCTACGTCCGACGAGACGAGGTGAATCAAGAGCACACGCCGCAAGGAAAGAGCCGCGAGCACCCTGCCAAGCCGACGCTCAATCTCGATCGGCTCGACGCCGTCGAAAAGGGTGTGAGCGATGTTCACGTTGAAGAGGCGGCCGTCGATAATGGCCGTGGGTGGCGATGTCCACTCTTCCAGAAACCGCTTCCACTGCAACGTCGATCGTTCGATTGGGTCGGACGGAAGACCAGGCGCATCATCCCGTCCTAAAGGATTGTCGGGGTCCATCTCAAAGAGCCATCGAAACGGCATGTCGGCCGCTCGCATCGCCAAGGCAATAGCCTGAGCCAACCCTGACTTGCCGGCGCCCATGACTCCATCAACAACGATCAGTTCTGGTTCAAAGCGATGAGACACTGCCTCTCCTCCTCACGGTGCTCTCCCCACTATACTCCCCTCATGCCCAACCGCCCCAACATACTCTTCCTCATGTCAGACCAGCACCGCGCGGACGTCGCTGGGTTCGCCGGTAACAATGTCGTGCGTACGCCGGTGCTCGACTGGCTTGCCAGCGAAGGCACGGTCTTCACGAACGCATACACCCCGTCCCCGATCTGTGTTCCCGGACGACAATGCCTGATGAGCGGAAAGCTTCCGAAGAGCGCCGGATGTGAGGGATGGATCGATCTTCCACCTTCCTCCATGACGTTCGCCCGTACGCTCTCCCAGTACGCCTACCACACGGTTGTCAGCGGAAAGCTGCACCACCTTGGTGACGATCAGATGCAGGGGTGGACCCAGCGGATCGCCCCGGATGCCCAGGTAGCGGATAACCAGATCCAGGGAGCGATCATGGAGGAGTTCGCGAGGTACGAGCCGGAGGTAGGAACGGGCAAGTGGTCGAACCAGAAGGAGATCGAGCAGGCGGGATCGATCTATGGTGCCTATCAGGAGTTTGATGAGGTCGCTGCCGATGCTTCGGTTCGTAACCTTCGGCGCTTCTTCACGGCGCCAAGCTACGACCGACCTCGTCACCATCGGCCCCTTCTCCACAAACTGAGCCTCCTCCAGCCGCACTATCCCTTCTTCACGGACGAGGAGCACCTCACCTACTACATGAACCGAGTAACGCCCTACCTGGAGGAGCCGTGCGATCACCCGGTCCTCTCACTTAGTCAGCAGAACCGGCCGGTGAGCGCGACGCCGCGTGACGTCCGCCGCGCAACCGCGGCCTACTACGGAATGATCGAGACGATCGACGGTCACTACGGAGAGGTTCTCGACGAGCTTCGGCACGTGGGTGAGAACCTGGACAATTGGATCGTCATCTATACATCTGACCACGGCGAAATGCTCGGACAGCACGGCATCTGGGAGAAGACCCGATTCTACGAGGCAAGTGTGCGGGTCCCCCTCATCATCCGCTGGCCGAAGCGCTTCCCTGGCGGCGCAACGGTGAGGCAGAACGTGAACCTCTGTGACCTCTTTGCGACAATCTGCGACCTTGCCGGTGTTCCGACACCCACGGGTCTCGATTCGCGATCGCTGGTTCCTCTGATGGACGATGCGCGTCGCTCGGACGCAAAGAGCGACAACATACTATGGGACAACGAGTCGATCTCACAGTTCGGAACGCATCACGTCATGATCAAACGGGACGACCTGAAGTACCAGTGGTATGGGACCGATGGTCCGGAAGTGCTCTTCGACCTTGCCTCTGATTCGGGCGAGACGACGAACGTTCTAGAGTCTGAGGAACACTCCGACAATGTGCGTCGATTCAGATCCCGGCTCGCGGCGTTAGGGCATGGACCGGAAGCCGACCCGGACTACGTGAACGCTGGTTACGCCGTGAATTGACAACGTACGTACGTTGTGATAGATACGTACGTATGAAGATCTCTGCCACTGAACTTCGCCAGAATCTCTACAAGATCCTGGACGCAGTGATCGCGACGGGTGAGCCCGTAGAGATCGATCGGAAGGGTGGCTTGGTGCGAATCGTTCGCGAACCCAGGCCCTCGATCTGGGAGGCGCTCGAGGTTCATGAGGTGATCAATGGCGATCTTGAGGTCGACTGGACCGCTGAGTGGGATGGTGAGTCGGAGCTAGGTCGGGAATGATTCTGCATCTCGACACCCACGTTGTGGTCTGGCTCTACGCAGGAGATCAATCGAGATTCCCGGCACGAGCGCAGGCGGCGCTCGACCATGCACGACTCCACTACTCTCCGATGGTTGCCCTGGAGCTGTCGTTCCTGAAGGAGA
>JANQQY010000104.1 GCA_028284845.1 Spirochaetales bacterium | reverse complement strand
GGGTCACAACAGTAGTAGCAGCCTCGGCCACATCTTAGGTGTCGTCTATAGGACTCGAACAATCGTCCGCTCTCTCGCGTTACTATCTCGCGAAGCGAGAGGTAATCAGCGAACGCCTGCGATAGGGCCATCAGTGACCGCCGCCGATCAGCCCCGTTGCCGCGATAGTCAGCACAATCGCCTCTGCTGCGGCGATCGCCGCAAAAGCACGATCGCGCTCGCGCAGGTAGAGAATCGTCGCAATTGCGATCAGAAGCATGGTCCCAAGCGGGAAGACGACAAGGGCAGCGAGCGCAAGGACACTCGACTCTGGGAGGCTTGCGACCCACGCCCATCCAAGGTGAGCGCCTGTGGCCTCGGCAAACTCCGAGGCACTCAAGTGCCAGAGCGAGACAACTTGATCAGGCTTTAGGTTTGCCGGAATCACGTCGGCGATGTACGCGGTAAATGCGGCAAACATCAACACGAGGCCTATTCGGACGAGCCAGAGAAGGAGGCTCGCGTACTGCTCTTGGACCGGATCGATCTTCATCTACATCGCCCCCATAATTCCTGCGACGAGTGATCGCAGACCCGCAATCCCCAGGATCCCAATCACGATCCATCTGATCGAAGAAGCCTTCACACGCGGCAGAATCTGAGCGCCGATGCGCGTTCCGAGCATCATGCCCGCAACCGACGGCACAGCAATCAGCGGAAGGACAGCGCCCCCGTTCAGGTAGACCCACGCGGCGGCGGTGTCGTTGAGCGTCAGGATAAATCCGCTCGTTGCGACGGCGACCTTGATCGGCGATCCGAGGAGCAGGTTGAGGGCCGGAACGTTTGCCCAACCTGCACCCAGGCCAAACATGCCGGCCAGTATCCCAATCAATACGAATGTCGCCAATGCAAGCGGAGTGCGATGCACCGACCAGTCGACCTCGCGGTTCAGGCTCTCATCCATATACGAGCCTCGGATACCCAGAAATCGACCGAGTGGATCCTGGTCGGTGAACTCCGGGAACTCGGACCTGCGTGAGAGAAGCATAAGAACCACAATTCCCAGTATCGCAGCACCCAGGAGCGCTTCGACGATCTCCGTCGGAAGGGCCAATCCAATAAAGGCCCCCGCGATTGATCCGATCGATCCCAGGAGAGCCATTGGAAGCCCCAGGCGCATGCTCGCGATGCCGCCGCGAAGGAGCCGGGGTCCGGCCGAAAGTGCGCCACACAGAGCGACCATAAGCCCCGCTCCCCTGACAAAGTCAAAGTGAAACGGGAAGACCGCCGAGACGATCGGCACAAAGAGCACCCCGCCACCAACGCCCGCTACAACCGCGATCACTCCAAGGCCCACGGTGAAACTGAACAAGAGAACGGCCCACCAATACCAGTCGAGTTCGGCCCGAATGAGGCTTGTTGGCTCGGCCTCGATTGGCTGCCCGAACAGACCTACCCCGGCCAGGAGCAAGAGCAATGATAGGAACGCGACCTTTCTCACGGTACCTGCACCCTACGATTCGCCGGTCATAGTGTCAAAGGTGCGCCGGTGGAAGTGTCGGAAGGTTTTTCTTTACAGCTACCTCTTCCGCTGGTAGTCTTTAGTAACGCGAGTTACGGCAGTAGTAACCGCAAATCAAAAGGAGGCATCTATGAGAAGAGTCGTAGTGGTGTGCGCCCTGGTAGCGTTGGCGTTCACGCCCGCGTTCGCCGGTGGGGAAGGCGAGGACGGAGCGACCGAGTCGCGTCCCGAGTTCACCAGCAATCCGTACACTGACGGCGTTGACCTCTCGGGAACAACGGTCAACATCTTTGGGGCATTCGTCGATCAGGATGCGGATCGATTTGAGGCGTCGATGATTCCGTTCGAAGAAGCGACGGGGATCGATGTCGTGTACGAGGGAAGCGGTGACTTCGAAACGCTTATCACCGTTCGTGCGGAGGGCGGAAGTCCACCCGACATCGCTGCATTCCCGCAGCCCGGACTCGCTGCCGATCTGATCCGCGGCGGATACGTCTTTGACATGCGCGACTGGCTCGGAATGGACTACCTCGAGGATCAGTACAGCTCAGCATGGACAGATCTGGCTGAGATTGGGGGAATTCAGGCTGGCGTCTGGTACCGGGCGAGCATCAAGAGCCTGGTCTGGTACAGCATCCCTGTGTTTGAGGACGAGGGGTACGCGATTCCAGAGACCTGGGACGAGATGATTGAGCTCAGTGACGAGATGGCGGCCGACGGTTACTTCCCGTGGACGATTGCTATTGAGAGTTCAGGCGCGACCGGCTGGGTCGCAACCGATTGGATCGAGGACATCATGCTTCGTATCCATCCCCCCGAGGTCTATGACGAGTGGGTTGCTGGTGATCTTCCGTTCAACAGCCCTGAATTCAAAGAAGCGCTTGAGTACATGTCGGAGATCTGGTTCAACGAGGAGTACGTTCTTGGCGGCCGTGAAGGTATCGTCCTGACTGGGTTCGGCGACGGCATTACGCCCCTTGCCGTTGATCCTCCTGCGGCGCTGATGCACCGACAGGCGAACTTTATCATTGGATTTATGCCGGAGGGCGGCGAGGAGGTCGGCGACTCGATCGGTTTCTTCTACCTCCCGCCAATCGATCCGGCCCAGGGACGTCCTGTTCTTGGTGCGGGCGACCTCCTCGGTGCGATGCAGGATCGTCCGGAGGTCCGTGCGGTTATGCGTTTCCTGAGCACGCCGGATGCGACGCGAGCATGGCTCGAGTCGGGCGGATTCGTAGCCCCGCATCGAAACACGCCGCTCGAGTGGTACCCGACCCCGGTTGATCGAGGTATCGCGGAGATCCTCGGAGCTGCGACGACGTTCCGATTCGACGCATCGGACCTGATGCCCGGCGCTGTTGGAGCGGGCACGTTCTGGACCGGTATGACGGACTTGGTCAACGATCCGGATGCGGATGTCGACGCCATCCTCGATAGCATCGACGCCAGCTTCCCGTAGGTCGTTTCCACTGCCGGCGCGGGCGGGGCACTCCCGCTCGCGCCGTTCTTAGTATCAA
>JANQQY010000645.1 GCA_028284845.1 Spirochaetales bacterium | reverse complement strand
CCACCCATCTGCGCCGCAAAGACAAAGTAACCTGCGTTCTGAATAGTCTGCACAGCTCGAGCCAGGTTCTTTTCCTGGAGAACCGTGACATAGGTCGCGGTCCCGGCGCTCGCCTGAATCACGGCGGCCGTGACCGGAGCTGCCCTCCGCTCGGGAATGACGACGCATCCAACGGAAAACTGATCGGCAGACCGGAGAATCGCACCGAGATTTTGCGGATCGGTAACGTGATCGAGAATCAGAATCACATCGTTCGCGATGTCGCGCCCGGAGAGAAAGCTCCGGAGCGATCCCGCCGTGCTCGTCAACGTAGAGACTTGTAGGAGGCAATCCGTCGCACCGGACGAGTACGAGCGGAGCTTCTCGCGGGAGACTCGTTCAACCGGAACGCCCGCCCGTCGTGCGCGATCAGCAAACCTATGAACCGTGCTCGAGTCGCCGGCAACGAGAAGGCGGCGAGCGCGCGAAGCGTCGTCAATCAGTTCGCTGATCGCGCGGTGCGAGCTGAGATACTCATCCGCCACTACCGTAGACCTCGCGAAGATCGATGACACCATCAAAATCGGTGTCTCGCTCCCACATGCGGATGTAGACACCTCGGCGCAGATAGACCCAGATGTCGATCTCACCGTCGTAGTTTGAATCGATCTCCTCGCGCTGGAGCACGTCGTTCGCGTAGACGTAGTAGTCGTCCATCTTGCCATCGAAGTTGAAATCCATCGCTTCATGGAGCTTTTGGCCTCGGTCGTTCACGCGGACGGCGTAGTCCGGTGTGCCGTCCTCATTGCGATCGAGCATCAACCAGTTCTCATCGAACTCATGCGGATAGAGATGCTGCCATGACTCTCGAGGGCGCGTGTCAGGATGGTCCGAAGACTGCGCACCGAGTGCGGAACTCGCGGCGATGATGATCAGCAATACGAGAATGGGTTTCACGCCTAGAGTGTCGGCAGAAGGGTGATTCCGAGAAAGGCGGATTATGGGCTTCCGGGCACGTGGTCCGCCGCGTCAAGCGCGGTGAGGAGGCTGTTGATGCGTTGCGACAGCTCCTGCAACTCGTCGCCCTCCCGTAGGACGATCCGAACACGGCGCTCCCCGGAAATCGCCTTTCTGATGTCGGATGACATGCGGTAGACCGGTCCACTTATTCGTTGCCCCCGGTACAAGGCAACGAACGAAATCCCAAGAAGGATCGCCAGATTTTGCACTGCGAGAATGGGGAGCACCAGTTCAAGTCGAGTCATCTCGGAAACGGCTTCAATGGTTGTCAGTCGTCGTTCTACCGTCCTACCGGCAACATCCGTGTCCTCTACCGACTCTATCTCGCGGTACACCACCACAAACTCATTCTCATGGAGAAGCGTCTGGTAGATGAGTAGGGCGATGATCACCGACGCGGAGACTACCAGAATCACCACCACGAGGTTTGTGGCCGTTCTCATCCCGATCCGATCGATGAAGGCAAACCTGCGCCGCCTCTGCGGTGGCGCGTATCGGTTCATCGAAGGTCGGAGAGCGGAACCGGCTGAGGGGACGAATTATCTCCGTCGAGGTCCGCAAGTTCTTTGAGGATAGCCTTCTGTCTTGAGGAGAGGCGATTGGGGACAGTGACCAGAATTCGAATGTACATATCGCCTCGGCGACTGCTGCCGGGATGAGGGACGCCTTCGTTCTTGAGGCGAAGTATCTTGTTGTTCTGCGTGCCGGAAGGAATCTTTACTTTGACTTGCTTCTGATCGAGCGTTGGTACCCGAAGCTCCGCGCCAAGCGCGGCCTGGGAGTAGGTGATGGGAACAACACAGTAGACATCGTTCCCATCTCGCTCGAAGAACTCGTGCGGCTTGACGCGCAGCACAACGTACAAGTCTCCGGACGGACCGCCCTTCGGTCCGGCGTCGCCCTGCTCGGGAATGCGAATCCGCCTGCCGTCGTCAACACCCGCCGGAATTGTCACATTGATCTTCTGATTCTTTTTGAGTAGCCCGCTCCCGCCACACTTGGTGCATGGATTCTCAACGATCATTCCGTCACCGTTGCAGGTGGGACAGGTACTGGCTATGGAAAAGAAGCCGGAACTCCGGCGCACCTGGCCGCTTCCGCCACATGTTGGGCAGGTCTTGCTCCCACTCCCGGACTCGGCACCGGATCCATCGCAGCGATCACAACCGATCTCCTTCATGTACTCCACGGTCGCCTTGGTACCGAACACCGCGTCAGAGAACGAGATCTCAAGGTCGTATCGAAGGTCACTGCCGCGTTGGACGGTCTCGCGGCGAGAGCCGCGTCGTCGGCCTCCACCAAAGAACTGGTCAAAAATGCCACCGAAGTCGCCAAAAATATCTTCGAAGTCCCGGAAGGCGTTGCTATAGTCTTGCGGTCCGCCGCCACCCATGCCCTCGACTCCTGCGAAGCCGAATTGATCGTAGGCCTGGCGCTTACTCTCGTCAGCGAGGACTTCGTAGGCCTCAGTGGCTTCCTTGAAGCGCTCCTCTGCTGCAGTGTCACCAGGGTTGCGGTCCGGATGGTTCGCGACCGCTACCTTCCGATAGGCACGTTTGATGTCATCCTTGGACGCACCTTTCTCAACGCCAAGGACGTCGTAATAGTCCCGTTTTGCCACGCTCAGCTCTTGGTGTCGTCCTCGTCAACGACCTCGTAATCCACGTCCTCTGCCTCAGGTTGCGAGCCCTGCTCCTCTTGGGCCGCGGAGTCAGATCCGGTGTCCGTCTCTTCGGCGCCCTCCTGCTGACCACCCTCGGGCTGCTGTGCCGCGTAGATCTTCTCCGCGATCGGATGCATCGCCTGATTGAGGGCCTCGATCTTTGACTTGATCGCATCTGCGTCACCCGACTCGATCGCGCTCTTTAACTCGGCGATGGCAGCCTGGGCCTTCTCTTTCTCTGATGCATCTATCTTGTCGTCGTTGTCATTGAGCAGCTTCTCAGAGTTGTAGACCAGGTTGTCGGCCTCATTCCGGCTCTCGGCGGCTTCCCGGTTCTTGCGGTCCGCCTCGGCATTGGTCTCGGCTTCCTTCACCATGCGATCGATCTCGTCCTCTGAAAGGCCGGATGAGCTTTCAATGCGGATCTTCTGCTCTTTCCCTGTCCCGAGATCCTTCGCGGACACGTGGACAATCCCGTTTGCGTCGATGTCAAACGCGACCTCAACCTGCGGGACGCCTCGAGGTGCCGGCGGAATGCCTACCAAGTCGAATCGGCCGAGCGTTCGGTTGTGCTGCGCCATGTCGCGCTCACCCTGGAGGACGTGAATGCTCACGGCCGTCTGGTTGTCTGCGGCGGTGCTGAAGATCTGACTCTTCCGGGTAGGTATCGTTGTGTTGCGCTCAATGAGCTTGGTAAAGACGCCGCCAAGAGTCTCAATTCCCAGCGACAGCGGCGTAACGTCCAGAAGGAGAACGTCCTTGACATCGCCGCCAAGAATACCGCCCTGAATCCCCGCGCCAACCGCAACGACCTCGTCCGGATTGACACCCCGATTCGGCTCGCGTCCAAAAAGCTCCTTTACCAGCGATTGAACGGCGGGAATCCGCGTTGATCCTCCTACAAGGATGACCTCGTCTACCTCAGAGGCGCTCAGCCCGGCGTCCTTCAGCGCCTGCTCGCACGGTCCCTTTGTCTTGGCGACGAGGTCGGCGACCATCTGCTCAAACTTTGAGCGCGAGAGCCCGTACTGCAAGTGCTTTGGTCCGCTGGAATCGGCGGTGATAAAGGGAAGATTGATGTCCGTCTGTTGGGTGCTCGAAAGCTCCTTCTTCGCTTTCTCCGCTGCCTCCTTGAGCCGCTGCAGCGCCATCCGGTCCTGGGAGAGATCGATTCCCATGTCGTTCTTGAAGTTCTCTACGAGCCAATCGATGATCCGTTGATCAAAGTTGTCTCCGCCCAGGTGCGTATCGCCGTTGGTGCTTTTGACTTCAAAGACGCCGTCGCCGAGTTCAAGGATGGAGACGTCAAAGGTTCCACCCCCAAGGTCGTACACGGCAATCTTCTCTTCCTTCTTCTCTTTTCCAAACCCATAGGCAAGCGCGGCCGCCGTGGGCTCGTTCACGATTCGCTTCACCTCGAGCCCGGCGATCTTGCCGGCATCCTTGGTCGCCTGCCGTTGCGCATCATTGAAGTAGGCGGGAACCGTTATGACAGCTTCGGAGACGCTTTCGCCAAGGTAATCCTCAGCAGTCTCCTTCATCTTCTGAAGAATCGCCGCGGAAATCTCCGGCGGAGAATAGACCTTGTCGTCAATCTTAACGCGAGCAAGGCTGCTCGCCTCGCTGACGGTATACGGCACCATGGAGATCTCTTCAGCGACCTCGGCAAAGCGTCGGCCCATGAAGCGCTTGATCGAGAAGATCGTATTCTCCGGATTGGTGACCATTTGATTCTTCGCAGGCTGCCCGACGAGTCTCTCACCCTTCGCGGTGTACGCCACCATTGACGGGGTCGTTCGCTGGCCTTCAGCGTTCTGAATGACAACAGGCTCGCCGCCTTCCATGACGGCAACGCACGAGTTCGTCGTGCCAAGGTCGATTCCGATGATCCTGCCCATTTCTATTCCTCTCTCTGCATACAAAGATCAATCCAGCCCGAGCGTGGAGGCAAGCTCACGATTCGCTCTCCGCTGAGGCCTTTGGCATTGCTACTTTCACTTTCGCCGGCCGAATGACTCTCTCTCCAAGCATGTAGCCTTTCTGAAAGTCTTCTGCGACGGTTGGCTGTTCCACGTCGTCCGATTCCTCGGTCATCATCGCCTCGTGCCGCTCGGGGTCAAACTCCTCACCTGCACTATCAAATCGAACGAGCTTCCACTTGCGTTCGAGCATCGAGATGAACTGCTTCTCAATGAGCACCACGCCGTTGTGAAAGGAGTCGAAGTCTTTCGACTCTTCACTCGACCGGATCGCGCGCTCAAAGTCGTCTACGATGGGAACGATATCCAGGAGTAACTCCCGGTTGGCGTAGGCGCCAAGTTCCTCTTTCTCGCGGATCATTCTCTTCCGGTAGTTGTCGAAGTCCGCGCTCTTGCGGAGCAGTTGGTCCTTGAGATCCGAAATCTCATCGGCAAGCTCGCTTACCGTCGGCTCATCCACGACCTCGTCATCAGGGGCCGCTTCATCTGCGGATGACTCTTCGGATACGTCCAACTCCGCCGGAGTGTCCTCGTTCACTGGCGCATTCTGCTCCAGATCCTCGGAACTCCCCGCGTCTGCGTTGTCAGCCATGATTGCCTCTGTACGTGATTCTTTCGTTGCCAAGGTACCTATCGCCTGTGCGCCGGTCAAGCGTGGCAAATGATTACCACACAATGATTTTACGCCACTTTGTAACACGCTGCGCAGAGTGGGGTGTTACCTTACTTGAGAGAAAGACATGAGCATTGTATCTGTTTCAGACGTACATAAGATCTACCCGCTCGGCCAAACAGAAGTGAAAGCCGTGAACGGCGTGAGTTTTGAGATTGAGCGTGGCGACTTCATTTCAATAGCAGGTCCATCGGGCTCCGGAAAGTCGACGATACTCAACCTGATTGGCTGTATCGATACGCCGACGAGTGGAACCGTGGCGATTGACGGAAACGTCACCTCGGGGCTCAAAGACCGCGAGATCACCGAGTTGCGACATCGCTTTATCGGTTTCATCTTTCAGAGCTTCAACCTGATACCCGTATTAAACGTCTTTGAAAACGTCGAGTTTCCGCTTCTCCTTGGGAAGGGTATGCCGTCCAAGAGCGAACGGGCCGAGTACGTCAACTTCTTGATTGACGAGGTCGGGCTCTCAAAATGGCGTACGCATCGGCCGAATGAGCTCTCGGGTGGACAACGCCAACGCGTAGCGATTGCGCGGGCCCTTGTAACGAAGCCTCAGATTGTACTCGCGGACGAGCCGACGGCAAACCTCGACTCCAAGACCGGAGAGGCAATCATCGAGCTGATGAAGAAGATCAATCGTGATCTCGATACGACCTTCATTTTCAGCACGCACGACCACACGATCGTCGAGATTGCCGACCACGTGATCCGCCTTCACGACGGATTGGTCACTGAGAACGTGAGAACCAGGGCTTCAGCAACCGCGGATCGCTAAATGTCAGTTCTGTTTCGAATTGCGCTGCGCAACCTCGTGGAGCACAAAGGCAAGACGCTCATCATTGGAATCCTGATCGCGCTCGGTGTGGTTGTCCTGATCGTAGGCAACTCCCTCATGGATACCGCACGAGACGGGATCTCGCGGGCGTTTGTTGACAACTACACCGGCGACATCATGATCTCCGGTACTGCCGAAGGACCGATCAGCCTCTTCGGCGTGCAGTCGGTAGGTGGGATTGATCCAACGCCGGTCCTTCCCGATTTCAGCATGATCACCGATGGCGTTGCCGAGGAGACCTCCATCTCCGAGTGGACGACGCAGATCACGGCCTTTGGATTTCTCCGTCCGGAAGACGAGCGATTTGACGGGTTTGAGAACAGCGTGCTTTCGGTGCTCTTTGGCGCCGAACCCGCCACCTACCACGAGATGTTCGACAATGTTCAGATCATAGAAGGACGCTATCTTGAGCCGGGCGAAGAGGGACTGATGGTGAGCGTCGAGCGAATAGAAGAGCTCGAAGAGACGATCCTCGAGTCGCTCCAGGAAGATGATCCAGAGGTTGAGTCGTACGATATCTCGGCGGGTGATGAGCTTCGAATCGTCGGTCTCACAAGCGACGGTTTGCCGCGAATTAGAGTCGTTCCGCTCGTAGGCGTCTACGAGACAACGGGCATCAGTGAGGGTGTCGGATTCGAACTCGTGAGCTATGTCGATCCGCAGACCCTTCGATCGATATTACGCCTTAACCTCGGCAGCGACCAAGATGTCGAGCTGAACGAGTTCCAGACGGCGCTTCTTGATAGTGCCTCGTCCGACGAGGTAGATCTCGACGCACTTTTTGGCGACGACCTCTTTGCGGACGAGGATGACGCGGAGATCGATCTCTTCTCAATTGATGTTCCATTTGGGCTGGGCGACGACGAGTTGGGGCCGGTCGATGCGGCCACGACCAACGCCACCACGGACGAAGCAATAGATCGTGAGTCCGAAGTAACGGACCCTCGGTTTCGGTCGGAGACGTGGCACTACATCCTTGCTCGCGTCGATTCGCCTCGAAGAGTCACACAGACCATTGCATCGCTGAACGCCTATTTTCGCGAGAACGGCATCAACGCAGAGGCCGCGAACTGGGAGGCGGCCGCTGGGCCGTTCGCCACGACAGCCGACGTTATCCGAACCGTCTTCAACGTCGCGATCATCGTAATCGGCATTGTGGCGGTCATCATCATGATGAACACACTTGTCATCTCCGTGATGGAACGCACGAGTGAGATTGGAACGATGCGAGCCCTTGGAGCGGGTCGCGGTTTTGTCTGGCGAATGTTCTTCTACGAGATCCTGACGATCACCACCGTGTTCGGGCTGATCGGCATTGGCCTTGGACTGGCAACGATCGGCATCCTGAACATCGTGGGCGTTCCCGCCACAAACACATTCCTCACCGTGCTCTTTGCAGGGCCCGAGTTGAAGCCGGTCGCATCGGTAGTGACGGTCGTTGGATCGCTGCTAATCGTTTCAGTCGTGGGTGTGCTCGCACATATCTACCCGGTTCGCTTGGCGCTTCGAATTCAACCGGTCAAGGCGATCCAAACGGAGTAGAGCCATGAAAACCGTCCTCATCGCTCTTCGTAATCTCAGCAGGCAGAAACGCCGAACGATCCTCCTTGGAGGCGCAATCGCATTCGGCATCACCATTGTGACCCTTATCAACGGATTCGCAGGAAGCTTTGTTGAGAATGTGACCGAAAACTTCTCGCAGCTTCTCGCCGGACACATCTTTGTTGCAGGCACCGAGCGCCTGGAAGACGACCGAGAACGGATCCTGATCCCGGATGACACCGAGCTGCTCGCCGCCCTCGAGGCGAGCGAACTCCCGCTCGTGACCTTCTCGAAGCGAAGTGAGCTTCAGGGTGCGGTCATCTTTCAGGGCGAGAGCGTTCGTCAGAGTGTGGTTGGGGCCGATTGGGACGAAGAGGAGTTCCTTCGGGAACGTCTGGTACTGCTCGACGGGAGCTTCGAGAATATGCTCCGGGTCGATCCCGCCGGTCGCCGGAACGGAATTATCCTGACCGAGGCAATCGCCGACCGACTCAACGCCCAGGTCGACGATCTGATCCTCGTTCGAATGACGACCGTTGACGGTCAACAGAACGTCGGCGAGTTCCGTCTCGCGGCCATCAGCTACGACCCCGGGCTCTTTGGCCAGCTTTCTGCATACGCCGACCTTGAGTATGTGAACGAGCTTCTTCTGGTTCCAGAGGGTAGCTACCAGACGCTTGGTGTCTTCCTGGAAGATCTCGAACAGATTGATCCAAGTGCAAAGATCTTCTATGAAGAACTTTCGTCCCGCGTGGACGTAGCACCGCGAAGCGACCCGGAAGAGGGAGAGAATCCCATTGCGGCCCTCTTCAACGACGACGACGAGGAAGAGTGGGAGGGCGTCAGATTCCGTGTTTTCACGCTCAATGAGATTCTCAGCGAGGTCCAGCAGATCGTGAACCTGCTCAACCAGGCGGCCCTCGTGATTCTCGTTGTCCTCTTTGTCATCATTATGGTTGGCATCACCAACACCTTCCGAATGATCATGTACGAGCGCGTCAGGGAGATTGGAACGATGCGAGCGTTGGGCATGCAGCAAGACCGAGTCCTGGGAAGCTTCCTGCTGGAGGCGCTCTTTCTCGCCCTGGGAGGAGTGCTCGGAGGTCTCTTGCTCGCCGGAGTGATTATGCTTGTCCTCAGTCAGATTTATCTTGGACTCGACTCACCGATCTTTATTCTCCTCAAGAATGGATACTTCACTTTCACCTTGCTGCCGCGTCAGGTGGCGACGAACACGCTGATCGTAGCCGGACTCACCGTCCTGGCGGCCCTCTTCCCAAGTCGGAAGGCTGCCAGAATGGCACCCGTCGATGCGCTACGTTCGATTTAGGAGCCTCTATGAAACGACTTGCCATACTACTGTTCTGCCTCGTTGCCGCCTCTCACGCGCTCTGGGCGCAGACGCCCGACTTTGATCGTATGCTCACCGAGATCGATGAGTTGGCGAACTTTGGCGACGGAGACTTCTCCGCGGTCTATACCATCATCTCCGAGCGCCCAGGCGAGGAACGAGAGGTCACGCAGGCACGCCTCTTCCGTCGAGACTTGAACGACCAGTTTCTGATTCTGATTCTCCAGCCCGATGTACAGCGCGGCCAGGGCTATCTTCAGGTCGACGAGAACGTCTGGTTCTACGATCCGGAGAGTAGAAGGTTTGAGCGGACAACGATCCGCGAGAACATCCAGGGTTCTGATGCCCAGAACGCAGATCTCGATCAGAGCAGCTTCTCGGAGGACTACGAGGTCGTTGACTACGCAGAGGGTCAGCTTGGTAGTTTTGCTGTGTGGCTGCTCGACCTTGAGGCGACCTCGACAGACGTCGCATACGATCGAGTTCGGCTGTGGGTACGGAAGGACGAGACGATCGTTCTCAAACAGGAAGACTACAGCGTGAACGGTCGCCTCATGCGCACCAGCCTCTACCCTCGATACGAGCGCGTAGGAGATAGGCTCCTACCAAAGCAGGTGCTGATCGTGGACGAGTTGAATGACGGCGAGCGTACTCAGCTTACGATGAGCGATGCCACGATCGCCCAGATCCCTGATAGCGTCTTCAGCAAGGCCTATCTTGAACGCGTGAGCAACTAGTGCGGCGTGCGGCTCTTCTGTGGGCATCGCTCTTCCTCCTCGTTCTCGTGACGTCGTCGCCGGCTCAAGAGGCGCCGGAGGATGAATCGGAATCCAGCATCTTTGACGACCCGTTCGCGGCTCCAATCGAGGACCCCCTGGCCGATCCCTTCGAGGATCCATTCGGATCGCCCTCCGACGACCCATTCTCAGATCCGTTTGCCCCTCCGAGCGACGACCCTTCGGAGACGGGAGAGGCAGCTGAGCCGGGACCCTCTCTTGATGACTCGCTCTTTGCCATTGACGACTTTGATTCGCTCTTTGGCGCAGACGAAATAATCGAAGATGAGCCCGACGCCGGGATCGATCTCGACCCGCAGAGCGGCTTGCTGGAAACAGAAGGTGTTCGTTGGGGCGGCCGGATCTCCGGATCGGTAGCGAACGACTGGACCTGGGGAACCATCGGGACATCGGAGTTCTCAGTGGTGGACCCCGATTCCGTTGTGACAACGCCGTCGCTGAGCACGAACCTCTTTTTTGATGCGCGTCCGGATAGTGAATTCCGAGCCTACGGCGAGCTGCGAATTGAAGCAACGACCGGCGATGGTGCAGCCGATCTTACGGCCGCCGCGCCTGGACTCCTTCCTGATGGCTTCACGAGTGAAGTGAATGAAGACGGCGACACAGAGATTCGTGACGCGGACGGCAATCTTATCGCTACGATCGAGAACGACGACGGCCCAACGACCGGTCAACCACCGGGGCTGGAGGTCGCGGTGGATGAGCTCTTTGCGGACTTCACATGGAATGACACGCTCTTCTTTCGATTCGGGAAACACACGATCCAGTGGGGTACGGGCTTCTTCTTCAGTCCGGCGGATGTCCTCAATCTCACAGCGATCGACGCAGAGGATCCCACCGCGGACAGAGAGGGCCCTGTCTCTCTCCGGACGACCTACCCGTTCGGACTGACCGGCAATGCCTACCTCTACCTGATAACCAACGCCCAGACCGAGCCGCTGGACCTTGCCATCGCACCAAAGGTCGAGTTCGCAGTTGGGAATGGTGAACTGGGCATTGGTGCCTACTACCAGCGTGCGCTCTCACCGCGGCTGATCACACTCTATTCGGCCAGCATCGGCGAGTTCGACGTCTTCGCAGAGGGCGTTCTGCAGTGGGGATCTGATCGCGTCTTTGTGCGGGAGAGTGATGACCAATCGGCTGCGACCGCAGAGGCGGATGATGGTCTTGATCTCGTGGTTGAGACCTTTGAGGCCAATACGGGAATCTACGGGGCCGCCACTGCGGGATTCAGATACCTCCGAGACTTTGAAGAGGGACCTTCGCTCCTGGCCGTGGCGCAATACTTCTTTAACGGGGAAGGCTACCGATACACGCCCGACTTGCTACCTGCGGCTGCACGGTTGATCACAAATCCTGCTGAGAACGGACTGCTTGTTCCAAACCCGGCTGATCAGCCGGAAGGATACGAGGCCCCACCGGCGCTTGGCGCGAACGATCTTGCAAACTGGGGCCAGCACTACCTTGGGGCGACTGTCTCGCTGAGCTCACTCTTTATCGACGAGTTCTCCGTCTCTTTGTTCGCGCTCGTGAACATGAGCGACTGGAGTGCCATCCTCTCCCCAAACGCCTCTCTCGGATTCCTCGATCGATTCAACCTCTCGCTGGCCGCGCGTTTCACCGTCGGACCTGACGACGGCGAGTTCACCGATCCTGCCGACCTCTTTGTTGGAGGCGATGTCGCCCCAACGCTCGGTCTGACCCTCTCAATCGGAATGCCCGGCGGGTCATTCTAGAGGACGCGTCGCAAGCCCTGAGAGCTGATTCGCGCCGGGGTCAACGCCGTCGGATCACTTGGCCGACAACTCCAAAATGAGCTCCACCTCGCCGCGAGACAGACTGGTGGCCCGGGCAATCTCATCTACATTCCAGCTCTGACGAGCCAGCTTAATGACCGTATCCCGAGTCGTTACCGGCGGGGCGCTCCCCTTCTGAGCGGCCGAGCCGTCCTGACGCATCAGCGCACCAAGCAGCTTCACCTGCTCTTCAGCACCATGCTGCACCTCTTCAAGGCGGGTCTCGGTACGGGCCAGCCACTCACGGGCCTGCGTGAGCTGCTCCATTCGTTCCTCGATCTCTTCAAGGGTGTTATCCAGAAGAGCAAGCTGCTTCACTGCGGCATCCGCATCTCGCTTATTGTGAGCAAGCTGCGAGAGCCGGACCCCAAGCTCCTCAATCTTCCCAGGCACTCCGCCAAGCTGATCGCCTATCTCGCCGAGTCGGGTCTCAATCTCCTGCAGGTTCTGGAAGTTCTTGTCCACTCCTTCGGTCGTGAGATCGAGGATGGAACGCTTTTTCTCCAAACGTTGGAACCGAGACTCGACGTCTTTTTCAAGCTGCTCAAGATTGCGGAGTGACGCCTGCATCGCCTGGAGCGAATCGTTGCTCGCGGTGACATGCTCAAGCTTGATTTCTACGGCTTGGCTCATGGAGAGGAGTCTCTTGTAGTCGCTCTCAAGGGCATCAATACGCCGCTTCTCCGCGACAAACCGTCCCATCTTGTCACCGACCTCGTCCGCCGATTTACGGAGCTTGGAGAACTGCGCCTCAAGATCCCGTAGATCCTTTCGTTGAGAATCCACACGGTCGAGATCGCTCTTGAGCGAGCCTATCGCCTCCGTCAGGGCACTCTTCAGCTCATCAGCCCTCTCAAACACACGCGTCTGCTCAGCAAAACTCTTCTGTTGTCGTTCGATCTCGTCCAAGGTGCTCCCGAGTGATGTCGCCTCCTCATTGAGCTTACCGAACATTCTCTCCTGCATCGCTGCAAACTGATCGCGACTATCCTGTACGACGGCACGGAACTCCTTGATCCGCGCATCAACGTCAGATCCTACGGCTTCGGCACGCTCGTCTGATTCACGGCGCATCCGAGAGAACGCCTCCTCGAACTCGCCAAGAGCCTGGTTGCTCCGCGCTCGAATGTCATCTGTGATTTTGATGACGTGATCGGAAAGTTCGGCGAGTTCGCCCTGAATCCGTTCGCGCTCGGAATCCCGATCCGCGAGCGCGAGATCGCGCTCCGTTGCAAACGAATCGCGAAGATCGGTAATGGTCTCACCCATGTAGACCCGAAAATCCGCAATCTGCTGATTCACCTCACTCGTTGTTGCCGCGAGACGCTGCTCGATCTGTGTCTTCCACGTCGCAGCGTCTCCACGAGTCGACTCGACCGTCGACTCCAGCTCAAGCCGATCTGAGGTCAGCTGCTTCGCGAGTTGCTCAATCTGCTGGCGAGTGGTCCGATCGAGTTCGCCGAGTTCAGCCGCCATCTGCTCGCGGTGCTCAGAGAAATGAGAACGCGCATCTGTGCGCGCGTCCGAGGCAAGAGCCTGAATCTCCTCCTCTATCTGGCGCTCAAGACCGGCAAGCAACTCGCGTGAGTCTGCAACGCGCAACTCAATTCCTCGCTGGAACGAGACCACATCCTCCTGGATCTTCTCGTAGGTCCCGTAGGTGGTTCCTCGAAGCTGCTCGAGCTGCTCCTTGAGTTCCTCGGAGTATTGCTGCTCCACAGCCTCACGGTCTGCTCGTCCCGATGATACTGCAGAATCGAGTTCACCCTGGAAGGTCGCTTCCCAATCGACCAGGTGTCGCTCCATCGCGGTCTGACGTTCCTTCAGATCGGCAAAGAACTCGTCCTCAAACACTTGGAGCTTGGAGCTTACGTTCTCGTATGCGTTGTTCTTGAGATCTGTGAGCCCGCCCTCGAGATTGGACATCTCGGACCGTACCTGGTCCATCTCGTCCTCAACCCGCTTCCGCTCTGCGGCACGACTATCGTCAAACGCTTTGACAAACTCCTCGAACTCACCCGTCACGCGCACCGACACCTGCCGCATCGCCTCTCGTAGCTGTCGTTCCAACTCCTCGGTCTCGCCCGTCACGCCATCAAGCTTTTCAAATCGGTACCCAATCTGAGACTCGTACTCCGACAGCCGCCCCTCGATCTCTCCAAGGATCTTCCGGTGGAGCTCGCCGGTCGCCGACTGCACACGCTCCGTCAGGTTCTTCGTGAACTCCGCGATCCGAGCATCGATCTCGGCCCGGCTACTCTCAAGCGCCTGATCTCGCTCGGCGAGTTTCTGCTCAGCCCGTTCCACGTCCTGGAGCGCGGTGTCGAGGCGCTCCTGCAGCGTTCGCTTCTGGTGCTCGAGTCTTGAGGTGATCTCACGAGCGACCTCGCCCGCGCCCGACTCAATCCGTTCGCGGAGCTTCGTGAGCGCATCGGTCTCCATCTTCTCGCCCCGTTCGGCGAGTGAGAGGAGCCGTCCCTGATAGTCCACTTCCAGCGCTTCGAGTTGCTCGCGCATCTCCGTCAGCTGTTCGGAGCTCTGAATCGAGGACTCCTGCACCCGACTGACGACGGTCTGTGCAACGTCCTCCAGATCGGCCTTTGTCCGATCACTTATGGTCTGGGCGCGTGATTCGGCACCCTTGATATACTCAGCGTACTGATTAACACGTTCCTGAAAGCCTGAAAGCTCGGCACGGATCGCATCGACATGCTCACGGGAACCTGAGAGGACATCGTCTCGAACCTCGGAAAGACGCTCCTGATTCTCCGCGCCAAACCGTTCAACCACCTTGTCCAGATGTTTCTCTACCTCTCCGAGCCGTTCCTGGGTCTGTTTGATACGCTTGCCAACGGTATCGACATAGGACGACTCGTCACGAACACGGTTGATGTTCTCTTGTGCTCGTTCGGTCATCGCAACCAGGTCGTCGAGAGCCGAATCGTACTCGCCAATTCGAGTGCCGATCCGCTCAATGTCTTCGGCACGGCTGTTGAGCCCCGACTCGATCGCTTGGACCCGGTTCAAGACCTCCCGAGCGGCCTTCTGGTGGACCTCGAGCTCGATTCCCATGTCCTTGATGGCGACGACCTTCTCCTGCACGTGAGCCTCGAGCTCACCATGCACCCGGTCGGCGTACTTCTTGACCTTTTCGAGCGAACGGTTCCGCCTATCCAGCTGGCGATAGGTAATCAGAATGGCAACGACTAGAACAATGACGATGAAGTCTGCAGCAGAGAATTGCATGTCCCCCCCCCGAAGAACCTGTCACGACGAGTATATACCGCCGGAGTGGGGTTTGGCTATCTCTTTCAGAGCATCAGTTGATCGTTATCTACGCTGCTAGAATCGGTCAAATGCGTCGTCGTCGAGTAGGATCACGTCCTCCGGACGTTCTTCCGTTCTCCGACTCGAACCATTCGAGGTGTGACCGTTCCGAGGGTGCCGCGCAAGCTGGACCCTCACCGCGTCTTCGATCGGCGGACGGAGCTGCGCGACGATCTTCCCATCGGCTGATTCCTCCACGAGATGGAACTTCGACACCGATACCCGAAGCTGCTCGGACTGGCTCGAGAGTTCCTCTGAAGCGGCGGCGCTTTCCTCGGCGCTTGCCGTGTTTGCCTGGGTAACTTGATCCACCTGAGCAAGCCCGTCACTGATCTGATCGATCGCGATCGACTGCTCTCGGCTCGACTCCGAGATCTCCTCAAGGAAATCGGCAACTCGCCGTGCCCCCGCCGCGATTGCATCCAACTGCTCGGCAGTGGCAACCGTCATCTGCGATCCAGAATTGATGCTCTGAACCGACTGCTCGACAATGGCCGTCGTCTCCTTGACGGCCTCTGCGCTTCGCACAGCGAGATTGCGAACCTCTTCAGCGACGACTCCAAACCCCTTGCCGTACTTGCCCGCGCGTGCCGCTTCCACGTTGGCATTGAGCGCGAGCAGGTTGATCTGGAAGGCGATATCATCGATGACCTTCACGACCCTTCCAAT